>DAINRD010000088.1:0-5540 GCA_036742095.1 Archaeoglobus sp.
GCCATCGCCCACCCCTCAGTTCTCAAGCCCGATTGGTTGAGGGGACTTTAGATGGAGAAAGAAGAAGACTAAAATAGCACCTCCACCCAACATAGAGCGTGAATCTGGCTGAGCTCTACAGCAACATGGGAAAGCACTCTTGGAGGATTCTTGACGCCATCTTCAGGCACCTCTGGGATTACGAATACGTCCCTTTGCAGATTATTTCCGCTTCATCTAAGGTCAACGAGGAGAAGACGAGGAACATTTTACGCTCCCTTTCCGACATGAGACTGGTTCAGAACAGGCACAAGGATTACGAGGGGTCAACCCTCACCTTTCTTGGCCTCAGCCTCTACTCCCTTCACCGTCTGGTGAGAAGCGGGAAGATTGACGCCATAGGGAAAATCATGGGGGAGGGAAAGGAGAGTGCCGTTTTTAACTGCTTTTCGGAGAAATACGGTGAGTGTGTTGTTAAGTTCCACAAGGTTGGCCACACGAGCTTCAAGAAGGTGAAGGAGAAAAGGGATTACGGAGACCTTCACTTTTCAGTTCTGGCAATAAGGTCTGCGAAAAACGAGTACAATGCACTTAAAAGGCTTCAAGGACTGGCTGTGCCAAGAATCTACGCCTGGGAGGGTAATGCTGTCATGATGGAGCTCATTGAGGCAAAGGAGCTTTACAGAGTCAGAGTATCCAATCCCGATGAAGTTCTTGAAATGATTCTTGAGGAGGTGGCGAAGTTCTACAGGAGAGGGATTGTGCATGGAGATTTAAGCCAGTACAACGTTCTTGTGAGTGAGGAAGGGATTTGGATAATTGATTTCCCTCAGTGTGTAGAGGTTGGAGAGGAGGGCTGGAGGGAGATTCTTGAAAGAGACGTGAGAAACATTGTAACGTATTTTACCAGAACCTACCGCACGGAAAAGGATATTAATTATGCAATGAATAAGATTTTGCAAGAATGAGTGTGGTATTTGGAGTTGATATAGTCGGCGGCTCTGTCCATGGAAAGATAAAACCACGATACGCAGTGGTTGTTCTGGAAAACGGCAAAGAGTTTGAAAAGATTGTATCAAGAGGCAAGCTCTTGAGGATGATTAAAAAGGAGAGGCCAGACATAATTGCGGTTGACAATATATACGAGGTTTTTGAGGACAAGAATGATCTGATTTTCTTCCTCAAGAACACGCCTCCCAAAACCAAGTTCGTTCAGGTTACTGACAGAGAAAACTCCTTGCCAAGCCTTTCAAAGAGGTTTGGATTGAAAATAAACATCAGAAATCCTCTGGATGAGGCAAGAGCCTGTGCATATCTCGCAAGCTTTGGTATGGGGAGTGAAATTTCAGTTTTTACTGACAAGACCAAAATTACTGTATCGAGAAACAGAAGCCTTGGAAAGGGGGGCTGGAGGCAGAAAAAGTATGGGAGGAAAATTCACAACGCTGTGAGGGAAGTTTACAGAGAAATAAGGGATAGAATTTCTGAAGCTGGCTTTGAGTTCGTTGAGGAGGTAAAACTTGGATACGGGGGTATATCGAGGGGAGTCTTGCTGGTGAATGCTCCGAGGGATGAAGTACCCATAAACTCCTTTAAAACGAGGGATGTTCAGGTCAGGGTTGAGGCAGTGGAGAAGGAAAAGATAGAGTTCATTCCGCTGAAAAAGACCCTCAAGTACCTCATCGTGGGTCTTGACCCTGGGGCAACGACTGCGGTTGCAGCCCTTGACCTCAGTGGCGAGCTTGTGGAGATGAAAAGCAGAAAGGGCTGGAGTGCTGGTGAGGTGGTGGAGTACATCTCTTCCCTTGGAAAGCCCGTCGTCGTTTCAACTGATAAAAGCTCTCCGCCCGAGTTTGTGTCAAAAATTAAAGCCTCATTCAACGCAGTTTTACATACACCAAAAGAGGACCTGAGCGTTGAGAAAAAAAAGGCTCTGACAGCAAAATTTTCCCCATCCAACGACCATGAAAGGGACGCTTTAGCTGCTGCGATAGATGCCTACAACAGCTACAAGAACAAGCTCGTAAACGTCGAGAAAAGGCTTCCGGCAGGGGTGGATTCCGATAGAATAAAGGCTGAAATAATTAGAGGCATCCCTCTCAAAGAAATATTTGCAACAGCTACCAAGGAGGAGTTTAAAGCTGGAAAGGCTCAGGCAGACACTGTCAGCAGGGATGAGTTGCTGAAGAGAGACAAAACCATAGAAAGACTCAAGGAGGAGAACAGAATTCTTTCAACCAAGATAAAGGAACTTAAAGATGAAATTGAGAAGCTGAGGGAAAGGATTGCCGCAATTTCAAGGGAGGAGCACGAAAGAATAAGAAAAGATACCTACATCAGGAACCTTGAAAGAGAAATCTCCGAGCTAAGAAAGAAGCTCAGAGAGAAAGACGAAGAGATCAAGAGACTGAATGATAGGATATCAGTCCTTAAAAGAATGAAGATGCTGGAGTTTCAGGGATGGAAAGAAGTTAAGGTTCTCAGAAAGTTCACCAAAGAAGAAATAGAGAGAGCTGAGAGGGAGATGGGGATATCTGAGGGAGACATAATACTAATTGCTGACTCAAGCGGTGGAAGTGCATCCTTAGCTGAAATGTTATGCAGAAAAAAAGTTAAAGCAGTAATCTGCAGCAGTGAAATGTCGCATCTTGCCGCGGAGGCTTTTGACAGGTTTAACATCCCAAGAATACCCATGGATGAGCTGGAAATTCTGATGGGAGATGAAATAGCAGTTGTTAACGCTGAGAATTTTGAGAAAGTTTATGCTAAAAAAGTAGAAGAGATGAAAAAGAAGACGATTGATGAGCTTGAAAAGCTCGTTGAAGACTACAGAAGAAGGAGGTTTGCTTAATGAGACTCCTTTTTTCATCAATGTTTCTCTACGAGTACTCAACTGACATGATTGCCAGAGCCATAAAGCTTGCCGAATACGATGGAGTTGAATTCTGGCCAGAAACGCCCTATTTCTGGGTGGACAGAAGTCCTGACAAGCTTGAATGCTTCAAAGACTATGAGTTAGCGCTTCACGTCCCTGTTCTCGACCTCAATCCAGTATCAGTCAATCAGGATATATGCGACCTCACGCTAAGGGAGACACTCTACACCATTTCTCTCGCACCTAAAATTGGGGCAAATCCCGTTACGTTACACGCAGGAAAGAGGAGCGCTGCAAGGGAGCCAGTCTGGGCAGATTACCTATCCCTCCACCGCTATCTCAGAATATCAAGCAGGTTTGCTCAAATTAAGGGTGTTACCCTTGGCCTTGAGAATTCGGAGAACAGAATCAACAACCTCTGCAAGACTGCAGGAGAGATTGAGGGTTTTCTTGAAGCCTACGGGATAATGTTCACCCTCGATATCAAACACGCCCTTATGAATGGAGGAGTTGAGGAGTTTCTGGAAACGCTGGCCAAAAAAATCTGCAACATCCATGTAAGCTATTTTGACGATAAAAACAGGCACATCCAGCCCAGCAAGGGAAAAGAGGTAGAAAAAGCTCTGAGAATGATTTCAGAAATGGGATATGATGGCACAATCACAGTCGAGCTCGACGACCTTGGCATAGGGAACCTTGATTTCTCAAAAAAGGTTGAGATACTCAGAAAAGAGGGGAGATTTGTTGAGAAATTTTTCAGGTAATGGATTTATATGCCATCATCCCAACAGAGCACATGAAGAAAGTAATCCTTGAAATGGGCGATGTTGCAAGAATAAGGCTGAACAGACCGGAAAAGAAGAACGCTCTGGACATGGAGCTGTTGATGGAGCTCAGGGATGCTGTAAAGGAGGTGGAAAAGTCCAACGCCAAAATACTGGTAATCAGCGGTGAGGGGGACACCTTCTGTGCGGGACTTGACAGAAATCTGCTCTTCAGCCTCACTCAGGAGGGAATGGGGAACCTCCCTGAGGCCATAGACTTCGTTCAGGATTTGATATACAGCATCAGGATGCTGAAAATACCCGTAATCGCCGCAGTGCAGAGGTACGCAATTGGTGGAGGTTTGCAGATTGCTCTCGCTGCTGATATAAGAATTGCAACACCCGGAACAGTTTTTAGCGTAAGAGAGCCAGACTACGGAATAATACCCGATATGGGGGCTCTATCCTTACTCCCGAGACTTGTCGGAGATGGAATAGCGAGAGAGATGGTTTACACCAGGAAAAACCTGACTGCAGAGGAGGGAAAGGTTCTCGGGCTTGTGAATGAAATTTACGAGGACCTTGAAAAGGGCATTGAGGAGTACACGAAGAAAATGCTCTCCGTTCCAGTGCACGTCTTTTCCTACTCAAAGGAGGTAATCGAGAAAAGCTGGACAGAGGATTTCCTGCAGAACCTCAAATCGGCAAAGGAGGCTCAGATTAAGTGCGTCGAGGAAACTCTGAAGCTTTTCCGAAAGTAGTTTTTAACCTTTTCCCTCAATTACTTTTTTAAATAGTGATGAAAATTCAGAATATGAGATTCGGCTTTTTCGACTCAGATGGTTTGAAGCTCCGATATTTCGAGTGCTGTGAGGGGGAGCCCTTAATCTTAATCCACGGGCTTGGAGACTGCATTGAAGGCTGGACCTTTCAGTACGATGAGTTCTCCAAGCACTTCAGAGTTATTACCCTCGACCTGAGAGGATTTGGAATGTCCGATGTGCCTGAGAGCATTTCCGTAGAGGACTTTGCCAGAGACGTGAAAAACCTCATGGACCACCTTGGAATTGAGAAAGCTAACCTCCTCGGCCTCTCAATGGGTGGAGTTGTTTGCATGGAGTTCTACAGGCAGTATCCTGATAGGGTGAAGTCTCTCATACTCGCAAACACCCTCCACAAGCTCCCGGAGGCGGGAAGGGCTATGTTTGAGCAGAGGCTGAAGCTGCTTGAGAGTTCTCCCGACATGACCCAGATTGCAGAATTCATAGCGGAGATGTCCATCCATCAGGACAGGCCTGAGCTGAAGGAGCTTGTGAAGACAATAATCAGAAAGAACAACAAGGAGTTCTACACAAAGGTTACGGCCGAGATTGGAAAGGCAAACTACGAGGAACTGCTTCCCAAGATTGAAGTTCCAACTCTCGTCATAACGGCTGAATTCGATATCACAACCCCACCTGCGCTGGGAAGGGAGATTGCGTCACTGATTCCCAACGCTGAAATTAAAGAGGTAAGTAATGCTGCGCATCTGGCAAAGATAGAGAATCCGGAGGAGTTCAACCTTTACGTTGTGGAATTCCTGAAGGGAAAGTAAGATTTTTAAAGATTGAGGATAAAATTAAGCGAATGAAGCAAAAAGCAAGATTGCTGATTGTAGAGGACGATGCAGCAATCCTTGAGGCAGTTCAGCTGATGATATCCGACCACTACACAATACTTACCGCCACAAACGGTGAGGAAGCCGTAAGGCTTTACAAGATGTTCAAGCCTGACATTGTCCTCATGGACATTGCAATGCCTGTCATGGATGGTGTTGAAGCAGCTAAGGAAATCAAAAAATTCGACCCCAATGCTAAAATTGTGGGAATTACAGCCTATGCCAGAAGAAGGGGGCAGGAACTTCTCGATGCCGGTGCGCTTGA
>DAINRD010000088.1:5550-7036 GCA_036742095.1 Archaeoglobus sp.
TTACTAGGAGGAAACTTCTGGAAACAATTGAAAAGTACCTTCCATCTGAGGAATAGCAATTTTATCCTCTTCCCCCCACTTACCCCATCTCTCTGAGTTAGCGCCGTCCTTGTTTTAACTCTGAAAACGCTCCCTCCAATCCCCTTTTCTCCAGGTTTAACCGCCGTAGCATCCTCATTTAAAACAAGCTTAACCATCCTCTTCCCCTTATCTCCTCTGCCCTCCCTGTAAGCCTCTCTGCTTGGGTGTAGTGCCACAGAAGATTGCTTTGCTTCTGATTTACCCAGCCACCCGTAGTTTTCGCAGACACTAACTTTAACAACATCAATCTCAAAGCCAGGATAAATCCAACAGTTGGTCATGATATTTTAATCACAATCTCTATTTTTAACCTTCGCCAAACTAAGCCTGTGAAAGAGTTCATTGAGGAGCTCATTGAGCTAACCAAGGTTGAGAGGAATGCTCAGATTTTTGCAATGATGGATGAGATTAGGCGTTTGAGTGGTGAGAAGAGGGAAAAGAAGGGAAGGGCTGTTCTGGGGCTGAGAGGTAAGGTGGTTGGCGAGGAACTCGGTTTCAAGCTTGTCAGGTATGGAAGGAGGAGAGCGACCGAGACCGAGATTTCTGTTGGAGATGAGGTGTTAATCAGCAGAAGAGACCCGCTGAAGAGCGATTTGAGGGGAGTGGTGGTTGAGAAGGGGAGCAGATATCTCACCATCTCCCTCGAATCAGGACGAGGACAGTTGTTGAGATGGTAAGGCAGCTCGTTAAGAGGGGCGAGAGAGTCCTCGTTACAGCTGAAAGCAACACCGCCGTTGACAACCTCGTTGAGCTGCTCTCAGACATGAAAATCGTCAGGCTCGGCCACCCTTCGAGGGTTGATGGAAGGCTAAAGAAGCATACCCTCCCTCCCTCGTCCTCAATCACCCCGATTACAGGAGGATTGAGGAAATAAAAAGGAATATTGAGGAGATTGAAGGAAGAATGGAAAGGCTGACCAAGCCATATCCCCAGATGAGGCGCGGACTGAGCGATGAGGAGATTTTAAGGCTTGCCAGAAGCAACAAGGGGGCAAGAGGAGTTACTGCCAAAAAAAAAATAAGGTCGATGGCAGAGTGGATTGAGGCGAGAAAGGCTCTTGACAGGCTTTACACGGAGATGAAAGAAGAGGAAGAGAGAATCGTTAAGGAGATCATTGAGGAGAGCGACGTTGTGATTTCGACGAACTCCTCCGCCTTTTTGCTCGAAGAAAGCTTTGATACTGCAGTAATTGACGAAGCGAGTCAGGCAACGATTCCGAGCGTTCTAATACCAATAAACAGGGCTAAGAAATTCATTCTTGCTGGAGACCACCGACAGCTCCCGCCAACGGTAATAAAGGCGGAGAAGCTTTCAGAAACTCTCTTCGAGAAGTTAATTGAGCTCTACCCCGATAAACCCCAGCTTCTCAACGTTCAGTACAGGATGAATGAGAGGCTGATGGATT
>DAINRD010000089.1:0-6994 GCA_036742095.1 Archaeoglobus sp.
GGGACGTACTTCATCGCCTCCCCGTGAGGGACAGCAGTGAAAACGATATCACAGTCACTGAAGTTGCTCAAATCGGGAGTGCAGAACTCAAGGTCGTAAAATCCCTTCAGAAAGCGGTGAACCTTCCATATCTTCTGCCCCTCATACCTTCTGGATGATGCGGCAATTACCTCCGCCTCAGGGTGGTTAGCGAGAATCCTGAGGAGTTCAGACCCTGTGTATCCGCTTGCTCCAACTATTCCAACCTTCATGAGGAAAAGGTTAAGAGGCAAAATAAAGAGTTTTCTGAGATGGCGAAAATAGAAGAAGCTGTCATTGAAAGTAAAGATGGAGTTCTCATTTCGGTGCACGTTTCTCCGGGCTCAAAGGAGGTTTCCTTCAGCTACGACGAGTGGCGAAGGGCTGTAGAGGTGAGAATAAAGAGCCCCGCCAAGGAGGGGAAGGCAAACCGAGAGCTACTGGAAATTTTCAGGGATTTGTTCGGAAAGGTTGAGATCGTCAGCGGGGAAAAATCGAGGAGCAAGCTGATAAAGGTGGGCTGCAGCAGGGAAGAGGTTGTTGAGAAGTTGAGAAAGCTTGTTCATCAGTAAAGTTGATAAGCAGATTGTCGAATTCTCCATCGAGCGGGGGTTGCCGAGTGGCCAAAGGCGGTGGACTCAAGACCTGAAGGGGAGAAATCCACTCCCGCAGGGGTTCGAGGGTTCGAATCCCTCCCCCCGCATGATTATGGTTTTTTAACTTGAGGAATTTAGGGGCTAGCAATATTCCTCAATCTCCAAAATCTGGGTTTAACTGATTGGCGGTATTCAATCAACTCTAACCTCAATTCCCCGTGCTGCAATTTCAGAAACAAACCAAAACTGAGAGGGCCCGGACCGGGATTCGAACCCGGCTCCTGGGATCCACAGTCCCAGAGGATAGCCACTACCCTATCCGGGCCATCGAGCAGCTTTGGGTGTCAGGATTTAAATTCTTTTTCGGTGGTTGAGTGAGGGTGGTTGAGTGAGGAGGGTATGAGGTGGTTGAGTAAGAGCTGGGCATCCGTACTCCTCAATTTGCCCTTTAATGTGAACTTTGAAAGCGTTTTTTGAGCTCTAAAGGAAAACAGCAGTGGGCCCGGAGGGATTTGAACCCTCGACCGCCCGGTTATGAGCCGGGCGCTCTGACCTGGCTAAGCTACGGGCCCTTTAACCTATGACTGCTTTTGAGTTTATTTGCTTTTTGCTTATGGTTGCAGTAGCCTTTGATAGTAGCCACTGATTCAGGGTACTCCGACTGGCATCCTTGCAGCCCTGACCTTCTCGATATGCTCACGCCCACGGAGGAAAAGCACTATCACAAGGGATGTTAGCAGTGGGAAGATAATCATCACTGAAAAGACGAAGTGCATGCTGTCCACAAACCCCTCAACCATCTCCATTAGAGGAAGGGGGTTTCCGTACTGGGCTTGAGTTAGCAGAACCCTCATAGTCCCGGGATCGGGAATCTGATTCCCGTATCCCGGAATCCAGTCTTTCATTCTCGTGGTCAGTAATACCCCGCCTACAGCAATTCCCATTGCCTGAGCAAGGGTATTCACGGACCTCAACGTTCCGTTGGCCATACCAGCCTTCTCAATTGGCACTGAAGACAGTATGACGTTAAAGGAGGGTGACATCAGCATCCCCATTCCTATACCCATTGGAGCAATTCTGAGGAAGAACTCCCAGTAGCTAATGTTTACGTCGATGGTTGTGACATTAACCAGTCCTAATGCAAAGAGCAGCGGAGCCACACCCATCAGATATTTTGGATTAATACTGTCACTCAGCCTTCCTGCAACCGGAGCTACGAAGGTATTCATAATGGGTATTGCAACGAGCCAGTATCCTGCTTCTTCGGCAGTTAAGAATTTCAATCCCTGAAGGAAGTAAGGGAAGACGAAGATCGATGCAGAAACTCCAAAGAAGAGTATTGAGGTGGCTGCAACACCGACTGAGTAGTTTCTTATCTTAAAAAGGCTGAGGTCAAGCATCGGATACTGAAAGGTAACTTCCCACACCGAGAAGGCGAGCAGATACGGGAAAGCGATTATGAAACAGGAAATTGTTTTTTCATCCCACCATCCCCAGTCCTGCCCCTTTATTATTCCAAGGGTCAGTGCTCCAAGGCCTACGGAGAGCAGTATGGCTCCAACCCAGTCAACAGGCACCTTCTCTTTTCCACCAAGAGGCGGAAGGGTGAACAATGCTCCAACTATGGCTATGATTCCAATCGGAACGTTGATATAAAACACCCAGTGCCAGCTCAGGTGGGTTGTCAGCCACCCACCTATAATTGGACCAAGAGTAAAGCTTGAGGCCATCAGGATGGCATTAAGGCCCATTACCTCTCCTCTCCTGCCAGCTGGGAACAGCTCTGCGGCAATTGCAAGGGTATTTCCACTCAGAATGGTGCCTCCAACAGCCTGCAAAGCTCTGAAAGCAATCATCGACTGTGTATTCCAGGACTGAGCGCAGAGAAAGCTTCCAAGAACAAAGATAACCATTCCGAGTATAAAAAACCTGTCCCTCCTGACCATGTCACCAATTCTGCCTGCAATAACCAGAAGTACCACCATTGTAAGAGTGTAGGAGTTCATTATCCACTGTAAATCTGACATTTTTGCCCCAAAATCCTCCGCAATTCTCGGTAAGGCAACGTTGAGTACACTAACATCGAGAAGAACCATGAAAAGGCCTGCACTGACAGGAAGAAAAGCTATCCACGCTTTCAGAATGCTGTCATTGGCTTGAGCCATTGGTCTGAATTTTGCATGATACCTTATAAAGATTTATCTGAAAATATGCCTCCCTTCTCCGGCAATTCTGATTAGGGGTTTTGAGAGATGTCTTCTCGCAGAAGGAGGAACCTCGTAAAAACCCGGCAAAATTCCTCTTTCGACTTTCTCTTTTAACCTTTCCTTAGCCTTGGTTTTGCATTTCCTGCATCTGAATCCCTGCCCTCTGCCAGCAGACTCCATTCTCTTCCCGCAGGAGGGACAAATGGGGTTCTTTTCAGCAAAAATCTCTGCAACTTCAATAATCCTCATCTTCTCAAGGTTTATCGTGTTCTTCTTCATCGAGCCATAAACCTCAATCAAATCCCCCTCTCTGAGTTCTCTGACAACGTTTCTGAACTGCTTTGTTGGTTCAAAAGCTGCGCACTTTACGATACCAAACTTCGTTTCAATCTCGAAGAAGACGTGTCCACCCTCAATCTCGTAGGGCTTCGCAACCACCCTTCCTCTCAACCTGTAGGAGTGGTAATTTTCCAGCTCCTCAACCATCTCCTCGTCAATAATATGCATGTCCGTTCCGTGGTTCGTTATGAATATCATCCTCCTGTCTACTGGTTCAGTTCTGACCATCTCAAATGCCCTGTAGAGTGCGTCAACGTTCTCCCCCCTTATCCCAAACAGGACGGGGCAGGGGGTGTTTGGCACGCAGACCAACACATCGTTACACCAGTCCACACTGTCGAAGGTTTGGGGGTAGAGCTCAAAGTCCATATCGAAAAAACTCTCCGGGTCGTACTCCCTTTTAGTCCCGAATTTCTCAGGATACCTGTAGGCAATGAGTTCAAGGGTATAGTCGTTTAGCTCTGCTCCAACAGCTGCCAGAGCTCCAATCAATCCTCTACCCTTCTTGTACTTCAGATGAGGGATGAAGTGTTTGCCTATGATGAAAAGGGCCTCGTCCAGGCTCACGACCTCCCTCATAGCTCTATCAGCAAAACTCTTCAGTCCTACCGCCACTTCTTCATCAACAAAAACTGCTCCGGGATTCGTCCTGTCATCGTCAAGCATTGCATGCTCAATTATAACCTCATTGACGACATCAACGAGCTCTCCTCTGTCCTCAACCTCTACGAGAAAACTCACCGCTCCATTTCCCCTCGTTTTGTATGGAATTGTTGGGTTGAGTCTTATCAACCTTGGAAAGCCCATCACTCTCCCCAATTCACGCTCAATTCTCTCCATCGCAAGAACTGCGAGATAGGTTGTACACATACCCTTGCTGCTGTCCGTGTCGTCAATCCCCACCCAGACTCTCATTCAGCCTTGCCACCTTCGCCGCGATATAATCCGATTTCGTTCTTTCTATGCTCAATCTTGCCATATCCAGCTTCCTTCTCAATCCAGATACCAGTTTATCGGGAAAGGCAGTGAAATCGATGAGGTTGTCATATATCTTTTCCATAATCTCCATTAATCTCTCGGCCTCTCTAAAATCGCCATCGACAAGTTTGCTGAGAGCATATCTCCTCAACTCGCCAACTGCATCGGCAAGACCTGTCAGGTAGGCTGATGGAGTTACTTCCAGCTCCATTTTAAATTCAAAATTTCCTGATAGGGACCTCCTAAAAATCACTGCCTCAACAAGTTCCTGCATTGCCTCGTTGCAGAGTGAGTAGTAAATTTCGGGGTAACTCTTGTAAAAATTCACCTTCTCTAACAGCTCAATCGCCTTCCACAGCTCTTCATCAGCTTCTTTGAATTTTCCGGAGTGAACTAAGGCAATGGACTTGGTGGAGTGAATTCTCATTTCTCTCAGAACCTTGAGCAGCTCTTCTCTCGCCTTATCAAGCTCCTCCAATCTTTTTCTGCAGCCGTCCAAATCCATTTTTACCCCTCGAGGAGTACAACCCTGCTTGGCTCTGAATCCTTCTTTACCTCATAGCCACTCTCTTCAGCGAGCTTTTTTGAAAACTCTACAATATCCGAATGTTCTGGCATATTTCCCCATTTCAGCCTCAATCTTGAGTAGCCGAGGTACATGTAGGCCTTTGCCTCAATGAAGTCTGGTTCAGCCCGTTCAATTAGCTTTGCATAATTCCTGATTGCCCTGTCATCCATGTTATAGCCTTTAATCAGCGTTAGCCTGATTACAGTCCTGCTTTTGCTGTCCCTCATCACATCCAGACTGCTGAGGATTTTCTCCCAGTTGGACTTCGACGGCCTGTTCAGAAGCAGGTGACTCTCCTCGTCAAAAGCTGTAAGACTTAGGTAAAGTTGAGTTGGGTTCACCTTCTCAACCATTTCAGGCTTTGTCCCGTTTGTTACGAGAAAGGTTGTAAAACCCCTTTTCCTGTATTCCTCAATAAGCTCTGGAAGCATCGGGTAAAGTGTGGGCTCACCAATCAGGCTTATAGCAACCTGATTTGGGGAGTAGGCCTCTTCAAGCTTCTTTTTATTGACCCCCTCAGTGCCGTGAAATCCACTGAGGAGGCGATGCTGGGCTTTTATGCTTTCCTCAACGATAAACTCTGGCTCATCCCATCCTTTAAAGCCTTTCAGCAGTTCGAGGGGTCTCCAGCAGTAAAGACAGTTCTGGTTGCAGAGCAAGGCTGGAGTCATCTGGAGACAGCGATGGCTGCTGATACCGTAGAATTTCTGCTTGTAGCACACCCCCTCATCCTTCAGAGACTTCTTCAGCCACAGGCACGTTTTTACGGCTGAATGATTTCCGACTATCTGATACCCTTTGAGCTCGCTGAGCAGCTTCTCGTTCATCATCTTAAATGGGTCGGGTGAGTTTATTAAACTTGGTTCCAGCCTAACCCCTTTAACTCCTCATGAAGTAATACAGCAGCCCCACAAGGCCTGCAAGGCTCACTGCCAGCTCACCTGAATTTTGAGAAATCACGCTTCCTGCGAGGTATACGGGAACAAACAGAAAAACGGGCAGGAATGAAACTATCTGGAGGACTATTACTGGTAGCAGCAGAGGAATTAGGATTCCTATCATTGCATTTTCCTAAGAGAAACCGAATATTTAATTTTTACTGACTTCCTCACAATTATTATCACATTAAACTATCGTTCACTAACAATTTCCAGAAGTTTCCTCGCGGCATCTTCTATATTTATTGCCGAAGCGATTGCCGAAACAACTGCAACACCAGCAACGCCCGTGACCAAAACCTCCCTGACGTTGTTGTGATTAATTCCTCCAATGGCAATAACGGGAAGTATGGTTGAGTTAACTATCTCCCTCAAGCCAGATATTCCAAGGGGTTCCTTGGCATCCTTTTTGGTGGTTGTGCTGAAAACGGGCCCCACTCCAAGGTAGTCGGCAAAGGGCTCTGCACTCATAGCCTCTTCTGCTGTGTGAGCAGAAACCCCGATAATACCGTCAAAGGAATCGCGAAAGCTCTCAGGGGGAAGGTCTTCCTGTCCCACATGGACGCCATCCGCGTCAGCAGCTATTGCCACATCCAGCCTATCGTTTATGAAAAGGAGTGCGTCGTAGTCGTGGGTCAGCTTCCGCAAATTTTTTGCAACCCTGTATAGCTCTTTTGTCGTCATTGCTTTTTCTCTTAGCTGTATTGCCTTGATTCCTCCTTTCAAAGCCTTCTCAGCCAGCTCTTCATGTTTGCCATAGCTGGAGTCGGTTATGAAATAAACGCCGAGTTTCTCAATCATCGTAACTGTTTTAGTTCTGTGGCGTAAAAAAGCTATGTGTCACTGAAGGAGCTGCTGAAAGAAAAGCTCAGTGAGGAGGAAATCAGGCTTGTCAGAAGGAGTTTTGAGATTATCGGGGACGTAGTGGTTATCGAGATACCTGATGAAATCATGCATCACAGCAGGGATATTGTCAGTGCGATACTGAAAAGGCACAAGCACGTTAAGACAGTTCTGAGGAAAGTTGGAGAGGTGGATGGAGTTTACAGAGTTGCGAAATATCAGCTGATTTATGGTGGCGAGACTGAAACTGTTGTTAAGGAGCATGGCTGCAGGTTTCTCGTTGACCCGACAAAGGCCTACTACTCGGTAAAGCTTTCGGGTGAGAGGGAGAGGATAGCAAGGCTGGTTAGAGAGGGAGAGAGGGTTCTCGTGATGTTTGCAGGAGTGGGTCCTTATCCCATAGTCATTGCAAAGCTTGCCAGACCAAGAGAAGTGGTGGGTGTAGAGCTAAACCCCACAGCTGCTGAATACTTCAGGGTGAATGTCAGGCTCAACAAGTTGGAAGAG
>DAINRD010000090.1:0-1532 GCA_036742095.1 Archaeoglobus sp.
ACACAGGCTCGTGAAAGGCAGAAACGAGGAGGGTAAGGAAGGTAGAATTCCGGGAAAGCTGATGGTGGATGTACCTATTTCCAAACCTTCTGCAGGTGTTATGGGAAAGACAATGTTCTGGAGGGACTTCAGGCCTGTGATTGACGCTGAAAAATGTAATCTCTGCCTGAACTGCTGGCTGCACTGTCCCGAGGGAGTTGTGAGGGTTGATGATGCAGTAAGCATCGACTACGAGTACTGCAAGGGCTGCCTCGTCTGCTCAACAGTCTGTCCCAAGGGAGCGATAAGGAAGGAGCGGGAGGTGTTTGCAGATGCAGGTTAAGGTTCTGACTGGAAATGAAGCTGCTGCTTACTCAGCCATGAACTGCAACGTAAGAGTTGTTGCGGCCTACCCCATTACACCCGTTACACCGGTGGTTGAAACTCTATCAAAGCTCATTGAAAGCGGTGAGATGAGGGCCAAGATGGTGAGGGTTGAATCAGAGCATTCAGCGATGGCAGCCTGCATTGGGGCTGTTGCTGCTGGTTCGAGGGCCTTTACGGCCACCTCCAGTCATGGCCTCGCCTACATGCACGAAATGCTGCACTGGGCCGCCAATGCCAGAACGCCAGTGGTTATGGCGGTGGCAAACAGAGCAATAGGGCCCGGATGGAACATCTGGGCAGATCTGAGTGATTCTCTAAGCCAGAGGGATACCGGGTGGATTCAGCTTTACTGCAGCAGCGTTCAGGAAATCTACGACACCATAGCGATGGCGTACAGGCTTGCAGAAGAGAAGAAAGTTTTGCTTCCGGCAATGGTCTGCTATGACGGCTTCGTCCTCTCCCACACAGCCACTCCCGTCGAGCTGACGGATTTCGGAGAGTTTTTAGGGGAGTACCAGCCCGCATGGAAGCTTGATGCAGCCAATCCCTTTACCCACGGGAACATTCTGCCCCCAACCGCATATTCAGAGCTCAGGCACAGCATTCAGAAGGCTCACGAGAGAGCTTTGAGAATAATGGGGAGAATTGAGGAGGAGTTTGCTGAATACGCAGGCAGAGAAATGCCGCTGGTCATTGAGCCTTACAGACTGGATGATGCTGAAATTGCAGTGGTGGCAATGGGAGCGATAGCATCAGAAGCGAGAGTTGCAGTTGAAAGCTTGAGAAACAAGGGTATCAGGGCTGGACTGCTCAGGGTTAAGGCCTTCAGACCCTTTCCAGCCAAGGAAATCAGAAAGGAACTGGAAGGAAAGGAGGTTTTCGTCTTCGACAGGTCCCTCAGTCCCGGTGCTGGAGGAATTCTCCACGGCGAGATAAAGGCCGCCTTCAGCGATGCAGGGCTTAACCTGAGGATTGTCGGGCTCGGTGGGGTTGATGTGACCAAGAGAACCATAGAGAAGGCGATTTTCGGCAAAGATGTTTGGATAAAGGAGGTGGTAGCGTGAAAATTACAGAAATGGAGGAGTATCTGCTTCCCGGCAACGCAAGCTGCCACGGCTGTCCCGCTGCCTTAGCTCTAAGAACGGTTCTGAAGGCTCTGAAAGGAG
>DAINRD010000090.1:1542-4802 GCA_036742095.1 Archaeoglobus sp.
ACGCAATACTCGTCGTTCCAGCATGCTGCACATCCGTTTGCATGGGGTCATATCCAAACTCAGCCATCGCCGTTCCGGTTTTCAACACAGCTTTTGCTTCGGCAGCAGCAACAGCTTCAGGAATTAAGGCAGCGCTTGAAATGCAGGGGAGAGAAACGGAGGTGGTTGTGTGGGCGGGAGATGGTGGCACATACGACATCGGCCTTCAGGCTTTGTCAGGAGCGGCGGAGAGGGGAGAAAACATCATCTACATCTGCTACAACAACGAGATGTACTCAAATACGGGAATTCAGAGAAGCTCAGCCACTCCCTACGGCGCGTGGACCACAACAACATGGAGGGGGAAGGAGGAGCACAGGAAGGACATGACTGAAATCATGCTTGCTCACAACATTCCCTACGTAGCCTCCGCCTCGGTTGGTTACCTCAATGACCTTTACGATAAGGTTAGAAAGGCGAAGGAGCTGGATGGCTTCAGATTCATCGAAATTCACGCTCCCTGCCCACCTGGATGGAGATTTCCCATGGAGATGACCGTGAAGGTTGCAAGAATGGCAGTGGAGACAGGAATGTGGATTCTCTTTGAATATGATGGGGAATTTCGCTTTACAGGCCTTAGCAAGGCAATTGCCTCAGGAAAGAGAAAGCTGAAGGACGTTGAGGAGTATCTCAGGATTCAGGGGAGGTTCAGGCATCTTGGCAGGGATGAAATTGAGGAGATCAGGAGATACATAAACAACCGCTGGGAAAGGCTGAAGATTTACGAGAGGAAAGGTCACTTCTCTGGCCCAGAGATTCACTTTGTGGCAGAAAACGCACTCGGATGAATAAACTTTTAACCTCTTTTTTCAACTTTAAATAATGGAACGACTGAAACAGCTGGTACTTAAGCTCTGGCATCCTGGATGCTGGTCCATCGAGATTACAAAAAACCATCCTGAAATTTACTTGGTTGTCACCAACGCCTTCAAAATCCTCGACGAAATCAGAGCAAATTTCAGGGCTGTAGCTGAAAACTATGACGCTCTCAACATTTTCCTTGATGACCTCAAAGATTACAACCATCTCGCAAAGGACATAACTGTGGTAGGGAAAAGCAACCTTACGGCCTTCATTCACGGCCGCTTCACGCCCCAATCCACCTTCTATGATCAGGTTTTCGCCCTCGACGTTATGCCTGTAAAGATTGTGATTCACAGGGGTTTTGAGTACTGGACTGTTCTCGTTTACGAGGAGAACCTGAAAAAAGCTGTTGGTGGTTTAGAGGAAATTGAGAATGCAGAATGCGAAGTCATCAGCATTGCCAATCTCAAGGAGTTTGAGGTATATGGGGAAAACTTTATTGAGGAAATTTCCTCAGAACTCTCCACCAAGCAGAAAAAGGTTTTGCTGGAGGCTTACAAAGCCGGATACTTCGAGTGGCCTCGAAGGATTAACCTTGCAGAACTTTCAGAAAAGTTCGGAATAGCCAAATCAACCTGTTTGCATCATATAAGGTCAGGTGAGCAGAAGATTCTCAGCAGATTCCTCGAAGAACTCTGGAAAAGGGAAAAATATCTTGAGAAATAAAACATGTTAGTAGGTAACTTTAAATATTTTTCAGTCATCATAATTGATGATTAGCATAGGGGGTTTGGAAAATGATGTCAGCTCTGATTGTAGTTTTGAGCATTATAGTGTACTTGGCCCTCTACTACACCTACGGCAAGGGACTTGAAAAGAAAGTGGTTAGAGCCGATCCTGAACGCCCGACTCCAGCGCACAGGCTTTACGACGGAGTTGACTACGTCCCGGCACATCAGGTAGTGCTTTACGGCCATCACTTTGCCTCGATAGCAGGAGCGGGACCAATAGTGGGTCCGGCACTGGCAATGGCGTGGGGATGGCTTCCGAGCCTGCTATGGGTGTGGTTCGGGAACATTTTCATTGGTGCAGTTCACGACTACCTTTCTCTCATGAGCTCCGTTAGATACGACGGAAAGTCAGTTCAGTGGATTGCCGGTAAAATCGTGGGCAAGAAGACGGGTGTAACATTTCCATGGTACATCTGGTTCACACTGGTTTTGGTTGTTGCAGCTTTCACTGCAGTCGTGGCCAATCTTTTCAAATCTGTTCCACAGGCTGCCACAGCATCAATACTATTCTTGATTATCGCAGTTATTCTCGGCTTTCTCATGTACAATATTAAGCTCAATTTCTACGCATCCACAGTAATCGGCTTAATTCTGCTGGTAATGGCGCTCTTTGCTGGGTACAGCTATCCAATTGTTCTGGACTACCACTCGTGGAACATATTCCTCTTCGTTTACATTGTCGTTGCTGCATCTCTGCCCGTCTGGGTTCTGCTGCAGCCAAGAGACTACCTTAACGCCTACATACTGTGGTTTGGTCTGTTCACAGCTGGTTTTGCCTTCATTGCCCTCTTCAAGCCCTTTGAAGCTCCAGCTTTCACAACCTTCAGTGCAACGGTTATTGGCGGTCAGCCTTCGCCCTTCTGGCCTACAGTGCCGCTGGTCATTGCCTGCGGTGCCCTTTCAGGCTTCCACTCCTTAGTTGGCTCTGGAACGAGCTCGAAGCAGCTGGACAAGGAAGTCCACGGACTGCTTGTTGGTTTTGGCTCGATGTTCACCGAAGGCTTCCTTTCAACCATTGTCATTGTTTCCATTGCGGTGTTTGGTGTAACGGTGACTGGAGTGAGCGTTGCTGACTGGGCCACTACATATGTCTCAAAAGGAGGACTTGGAGCCTTCCTTTCAAGCTTCGCCAAGGGGTTTGCAATGTTCTATGGATATGAGGAGGCTTTCTGGAAGACCTTCGCAACGCTGTGGGTTTCTGCCTTCGCCCTCACGAGCCTCGACACAGCCACAAGACTGGGGAGATTTGCCTGGCAGGAAATCTTCGAGCCCCTATATGACAGAAACAAGGCTCTGCACTCTTTCCTGACCAACAGGTGGGTGGCGTCAATCATAATCTCCTTTGTTGGAGTCTATCTCGCATGGTTCGGCTCTTACACACTGCTGTGGCCAGCTTTTGCAGGAATGAACCAGCTGCTTGCCTCAATTGCCATGATGACCGCTGCTGTATGGGTGGCAAAGATTCAGAGAGCTGGAGCGTGGAGCTACGCTGTTCTGATTCCGGCACTTTTCCTCTGGGTGACGGTGACTGCAGGACTTATCTGGTATGTCTTGGTAGTTCCAATCAAAGACCCGGTGGCCAACATACTCGTCAAGTCGATACTGGCAATAGGGCTGATACTGAAC
>DAINRD010000090.1:4812-6940 GCA_036742095.1 Archaeoglobus sp.
AACGCCTACAGGAAGCCTGCTGAAGAGTTTGAGGCTATGGCAACCTAAGATTTTTTAAATTTTTTAACCACGAACTGTTATGAAGCTTAACGACATCATTAACTTCGTCAGGGGCTTTGCCGAGGCCTTCAAGAAGGGCTCAACAGAGATGATTGAGTTCGAGCTGAGGGAGCTTGAAAACATCTTCGTTCTCGTGCAGATGGGGTTCTTCGTAGGACTTCCCAGCCCTCCACCGACTGTTTTGATAAGAACCATGCCATATATGGCGAGGGAAATTTTCATAATGACCAAGAGAGCTGTGGAAGATGACGTTTTCAGCGAGATGGCGGGTGTTTTCGACGTATGAGGTACGTGTTCGTTCTCGGTAAGGGAGGAGTGGGAAAAACAACCTTCTCCGCAACTCTCGGATTGAAGTTCTCCAAGGAGGGAAAAACTCTCGTTGCATCTCTCGACCCGGCACACAACCTCGGAGACGTTTTTCAGGTTGAGCTGAGCGGGAAGGAGAGAAAGGTTTCAGAGAATCTCTATGCTGTTGAGGTTGACCTCGATAAGGCGGTGAAGGACTATATAGGGAAGCTTGAGAGCTCTCTGAAGCACACCTATCGCTATCTGACCGTCATAAACCTCGACAAGTACTTTGAGGTTCTTAGAAACTATCCCGGAGTTGAGGAGAGTGCGCTGCTTGAGGCGATTATGGGGCTGATGCGGAAAGAATACGACACCATAATCTTCGACACACCTCCAACTGGCCTGACCATCCGCATTCTGGCTCTCGCCGAGATGACTTTAATCTGGCTGGACAAGCTGATTGAGATAAGGAAGAAGATTCTGGAGAGGAGGAAGGCCGTTAAGAACATTCAGGGAGAGATTTGCATTGTGATTGATGGGGAGAAGTACGAGGTGCCATCGGAGGAAGAAGACGATGCTGTGCTGAGAGAGATGAGGGCTTACAGACGGGAGGTTGAAAGTTTCGTCAGTTCCCTTAGGGACAGAAATACCTCAACCTTTTACGCCGTCCTCAACCCGGAACCCCTCTCCATCAACGAAACGAGGAGAATAGCAAAAACGCTGAGGGAGATGAAAATCAATCTTGATGCAGTCGTGATAAACAAGTTTGCCGAGGGGGAGTTTTCCAGAAAAATAGAGGAGGAGTTCAGGCAGTGCAAAATATACAGAATTCCAGTTTTTGAGAACCCCATCGGCCTTGATGGTTTGAAAAGAATTGCGCAGCACGTTGGTGATTGATTTGCAGGAGATGATAGTTGCTCTGATAGTCCTTGCCGGAGCAGCGGTACTGCAGTTTTTCAGGGGTAGAAACCTCAACCTCCAGCTCTTGCAGTTTTACATGAGTGAGAGTGTAAACACACTGAAGCCGAAGGACAGAAACTTCGTGTGGTTGGGGGGTTACATTGGCTGCAGGGCAGAGTTCGACATGGAGGATTACAGGCTTGAGTACACCATAACGATGCTTCCGAGACACTCCCTCCTTTATTTCCCCATATCCCTTTTGACAAGCAGGCACGACAAGCTTTACTTAGTTTTCAGGTTAAAGAGGGTGCAGGGAGAGGCACATTTGATAAGGAAGGGGTACTACAGACTGAGACCTAAAATCGAGAACGAAATAGCTCTGAGGAAGGAGAGGGTTATGGTGGGCAGGTATGAGTACGAGGCTCTCTACGACAGAAAGGAGAGTCTTGAGCTGCTTTTGAAGCTTATAAACGGATTCTCAAGGCCAGATAATATAAAACACCTCTCATTGACACCTTCAACAAAGGTTCTCTACGTGCTGATGAAGCCTGAAGTGGAAACCTTCAGAAAAGACCTTGAATACATCAACAACTTCGTGAGGGAGAACGAGACCAGATTTTAGCCCTCTGCCCAAACTTCATTCGTCCCGCTCTCCACAATCCTGAAACTTCTCCCTTCTTCTCTTAGCACTCTCTCAATTTTCCTCACAATTGACCTGATTACGAGCCAGTTTATTGGCACGCACGCTTTGCAGGAAGACCTGATGTAGTTAAAGTTTGTGTAAACCACTATCCTGCCATTTTCCTCTTCAATCCTGTCAACCAAACCGAGTTCTATGATGCTCTCGTAGGTCTCTGGTTCCCTGATTTTCCTTAATTTT
>DAINRD010000091.1:0-6804 GCA_036742095.1 Archaeoglobus sp.
ACCGCTACGAGTGCAAAGCTGAGGGAGGGCTCACTCACTACGTCGCCCTTGATGAGGAAACCCCCTTTTAATTTTTTGGTGATGACCATGTTAAGGGAGATTGAGGTTGGTTCAGTGAAATTTCTGCTCGACCCCGAAACGAACTTCTGGGCCATTGGCGAGAGGGGGGAAGTGGAGGAGTTCTACGGGGAAAGAAGAGAAGGGCTTCTGGAAGACATGAAGAGATACCGCTTCGAAGTTGACATCAAAACCGCCTACATCAATCCAACTGAGAAGTGCAACAGGAACTGCCCTTACTGCTACATCTCCCCTGAAATCAGAAAGAGAGGGGAGGATATGAGCTACGAAAGACTTGAAGAGATTTTCACAGCCCTTGCAGAAAACGGCGTTGAGAGAGTGATTTTTCACGGTGCAGAGCCGTTGCTGGTGAAGGGCACGATTTTCAAAGCCATGGATGAGTTTGACTTCAGCTACGGTATCCAGACGAACGCAACGATGCTGGATGAAGGGGATGCAGAGTTTCTGATGGAAAAAAAGGCAAGTGTTGGAATCTCCCTTGACAGCCCCTACAGGGAGACAAACGACTATCTGAGGGGAAAGGGTCAGTATGATGCCGTGATGAGGGCTTTTGAATATTTTGAGGGCTACGGCAACCTGAACGTCATAATGACGGTAAACAGGTACAACTACCAGCATCTGCCAGCGATGGTGGATTTTCTGGCTGGGAAAGTGGGAGTGATCCTCGCAAATCCTGTGAGGGGGACAAGTGAGGGTGGAAGAGAGCTGAGACCGCCGGAGGGATTTGAGGAGTATTATCTCGAAGCCATTGACAGGGCTATTGAGAACACGAAAAATGGCAGGAGAATAGTAATAGGCGACTTCGCCAACGTCCTCCTCGGATTGGTTGCACCAACTTCCAGAGTTCTGCAGTGCGACATCTCTCCCTGCGGTGGAGGGAGGAGGTTTTTTGCCGTAAGTGTGGACGGCATTTACCCGTGCGGTGAATTCATCGGCATGGAGGAGTTCAGGGCGGACCTTTCCGCCCTGTCGAACTGGGAAGAGTTGATGGGAAGGTTTGAGGTGGTCAGAAGAAGGACCGTGGAGCTTATCGACGAGTGCAGGGAGTGCGAGTTCAGAAATCTCTGCGGTGCTCCATGTCCGGCGGAGATTTACGCAGAAAGTGGAAGCATGTTCGAAAAGAGCCCCTACTGTGAGTTCTACGAGAAGCTGGCGCTGAAAGCAATGGAGGTCATAGCAAAGGGCGAGGTGAGCAGCGTCCTGAGGCTGGAGAGGATGAGGAAGGTTTACGAGGTCACCTCTGCTTAGAAATACCAGTTTGGAGGAAAAACGATTTTTTCAATTTTTCTGATGGTGATGAAGCTGAGAAAATCTCTCAATGCCTCCCTGTCAACCCTCACATCGAGGGGCGTGGGCAGTTTGGAGTCAATGACTCTTCCGTAGTTCCACAGAATATCATCAAGGATGTCTGGGTCTGTATCAGCAAGATTGGCAACTTTCATGAAGGCTTCAAGAGTTTCTCTCCTGAGCCTTTCCGTCTCATCCTCATTGAGCATCACATTGTTGTCGATTTTTCTCTGAATTTCTTCATCTACCTTCAGAATTCCGCTGGAGATTGCAACCCTGACAAGAACGCTGTCAACTGGAATTATTAAATCCCCTTTTATCCCGTAACCCCCTCTTTTGAGGATTTTGAGGAGTAGAAAGCTTTTCTTCATCAGAGGGTCTTCGTAGGCCCTGAAAAACCTTAACCTTTCAACAATCCTGTTTACTTCAAATTCCGACTTTTTAAGGAGATTTACGAAGTCCCCATCGTAGTCATGCAAGAGCTTTTCAGCACAGTCTCTCAAAAGGAGCGCCCTCTCCTCCACATCCCAAACAGTTCGACCTCTAAAGCAGAATATTTTTTTCAAATCCTCTGCAGTGACATTGACGAGATTTTTGGCTGTGAAAAACTCGCTATCCTCCTTCTGCTTCTTCCTTGCAAGGTAAAAAAGCAAATCAGAGCCACGATATTTGAAATCAACGTCAAATCCGGTTCTGTGGTCAATTGCAACCATGAAAAACACGTAGTTGGGGTAGATGCAGTCGTCCATCTCCGGAAAAAGCTCAGGGTTGTCGAAGGAAATGGGTCTGTATTTCAACCTTCTTACGATTTCTGCAAATTCCTTTACTCTGCTTTCGTCAATCACAGACCAAGTAAGCTAACACTTTTAAAAACTGTAACCTTAGCTTGAATGTGCAGATTGTCGAGGAGGAGCTGAGGGGCAGAGAAGGGGAGATAAAGCTCGTTCCTGAGACTCTCGATGACCTCTGGCACCTCAGATTCATAATTGAAAAGGGAGACATCGTTTTCGCCACAACGAAGAGAGCGAGCCAGAGCAGTGACAAGCTCAGAAGTGACAAAGAAATGGTGACTGTCAGGCTGGGTATAGAGGTTGAAAAAGTCGAATTTCACAAGTTTGCCAACCGACTGAGGATTTCCGGAAAAATTGTGGCGGGAATTGATGAGTCCGGTTATCATACAATAAACGTCAGCATTGGAAAGGAGATAAGCATAATTAAGGAGTGGAAGGAAGAGCAGCTCGAAAGGCTCAGAAAGGCAGTGGAAGATTCGAACAGACCTGAGGTCGTAATGCTTACCATTGAAGAAGGTTATGCCGTTGCTGGCGTTCTTAGGCAGTGGGGGGTGGAGGAGGTTTTTGAAGAAAGAATGGGTTATGGTAAGGGAATGGGGGACAGCAGGAAGGAGTTCTTCGGGGAGGTTGCATCTAAGCTGTCCAATGTCGAATTCAGATACCTCGTTGTTGCAGGACCCGGTTTTGCCAAGAACGACTTTATCGAATTTTTAAGGGAGAGGTATCCCGATATGGCCCAGAATGTCATTGTTGTTGATGTCTCTTCAGTCGGTTCGAGGGGGTTCATTGAGATACTGAAGAGAAAGGTTGTTGACAGGATTGTTGGCGAAATCAGGCTTGCTGAGGAGGCTGAATACATTGACAGACTTCTTGAGAGTATTGCCAAGGGGGAAAGGGTTGCTTATGGCAAAGATGAGGTTATGCAGGCACATAACTACAGAGCTATTGAAGTTCTCCTTGTGGCTGATGAGTTTCTTCTGCAAGAGAGGGAAAAGTGGGATGTTGACAGCCTTCTGAGGGAAGTGGAGGAGGCTGGTGGAAAAACGGTGATTATGAGCACAGAATTTGAGCCGGGAAAAAGGCTGATGAGCCTTGGAGGGATTGCAGCACTTTTGAGGTTTAACGTAAGTGGTTAGCAATAACGTAAAAGGTTTAAATAAAATGGGGTAACTGAGGGTCATGCGAATAGTGATTGCGGGGGCTGGTGAGGTTGGATACAACCTCGCCATGTCCTTGGCGTCGAATCACGATGTGGTTGTTATCGAAAAGGATGCTTCGAGATTTGAAAGAGTATCTCAACTCGACATCGTCTCCATTCACGGTAACGCTGCCAACATCAGAGTTCTGAGAAATGCCGGTGTCGAGCAGGCGGACGTCTTTCTTGCTGTAACAGGCAATGACGAGATAAATCTTCTTTCCGGGATTGCCGCCAAAAAAGCTGGAGCCAAGAACGTTATCGTCAGGGTGGAGAATCCAGAATATGTTGACAGGCCGATAGTTAAGGACCATCCGCTTGGATACGATGTTATTATCTGCCCTCAGCTATCTCTCGCACAGGAAGCGGCGAGAATCATTGGTATACCGGGAGCAATTGAAATCGTTACCTTCAGCGGTGGAAGGGTGGAGATGATTGAGCTTCAGGTAATGGAGGGTTCGAGGGCCGACGGGAGGCGGATAGGGGAGCTCGAATTACCACCAAACGTGGTTATCACCTCCGTTTACAGAAACGGGGAGATTGAGATTCCGAGAGGAGAAACTGTACTTAAGGCAGGCGACAGAATCGCAATTGTTGGAACTTCAAGGGAGATTGGGATGCTCAAGGGTTTGTTTGGCCCCCCAATCACGAGAAGGGTGACAATTTTCGGTGGAGGGACTATAGGTAGCTACACCGCCAGAATTCTTGAAAAGAGCATGATGAGTGTCAAGTTAATTGATTCAAGCATGGGCAAATGCGAAATGCTGAGCGGGGAGCTGGAAGGCGTCAAGATAGTCTGCGGGGATGCGACCGATATAGAGTTTCTGGTGGAGGAGGAGGTGGGGAAGTCAGATGCAGTCCTTGCAGCAACGGAGAGTGATGAGAAAAACCTCCTAATTTCCCTGCTCTGCAAAAACCTTGGTGCGAGGATTGCCATTGCGAAGGTGGAGAAAAGGGAATACGTCAAGCTTTTTGAAGCAGTCGGGGTAGATGTGGCTCTCAATCCAAGGAGTGTAACTTACAATGAGGTTTCAAAACTCCTCAGAACCATGAATGTCGAGACGATTGCAGAGATTGAGGGAACGGCAGTGGTGGAGGTTGTTGTCAAGAATCCCAAACTGATGGGCAGAACCATAAGAGAGCTCCCGTTGCCCAAGGACGCAATTGTGGGCGCGGTCGTAAGGGGAGAGGAGTGCATAATTCCCAGAGGCGACACGAAGCTGGAGTTTGGGGACAGACTTCTCGTTTTTTCGAGATGGGATGAAATAGAGAAGATAGAGGAGATTTTCAGATGAACTACCGTTTATCTGTGAGCTTAATTGGAAAGCTATTGATGATGTTCTCTCTGTCCTTCATACTGCCAATTGCAGCTTCCTACGTATTCAAAGAGCCTCTATTCCCCTTCCTGATACCGGCAATTTTCTCCTTCATGATGGGGGCAATTCTTGGATTTGGTTTCAAAGAAGATGGTGAATTCGAGTCTCTGAGATACAAGGAAAGCTTTGCCATAGTTTCGTTAATCTGGCTTCTAATGTCACTCTTTGGTGCTATCCCTTACATGTTTTTCGGGATAGGACCTGTGGATGCCTTCTTCGAGTCAATGTCGGGCTTTACCACTACTGGAGCCTCAGTTTTGGTGCCTGAGGAATTGCCAAAGTCACTTTTGCTCTGGAGGAGTTTAACCCAGTGGATTGGGGGTATGGGAATCATCGTCCTTTTCCTCGCAATCTTTCCCAATGTTGCCAAGAGGAGTGTTGTGCTCCTTCAGGCGGAATACCCGGGTGTTAGTATCTCGAGAATTAAGCCAAGAATCAGGGACACGGCATTGTCCCTCTACAAAGTCTATCTTATCCTGACGATAATGGAAATTGGGCTGCTTTACACCTTGGGGCTCTCCCTTTTCGACGCCGTCAATCACTCCTTCACGACCCTTTCAACTGGTGGTTACTCAACCCATTCTGAGAGCATAGCATTCTTCAGGGATGTTAGGGTTGAGGCTGTTATCGCCCTCTTTGCCTTTCTCGGTGGAACGAACTTTGCTCTGCTGTACATGCTTTTCATCGGAAAAACAGCAATAATCCGAAATACCGAATTCAGAGCCTATTTTGGCTTCATCGCTCTTTCATCCATCATTCTGGCTTTTCTGAACCTTGAAAAGTATGGAATTGCTGACTCCATCCGTTATTCGGTTTTTCAGGCAATCTCAATTATGACAACCACTGGTTACACAACGGCTGACTTCGACACGTGGAGCGATTCTGCAAAAATGATTCTCATCGTTCTAATGTTCATTGGTGGTTCAAGTGGGTCCACTGGGGGAGGAATGAAGGTTTTGAGGATTTACCTGCTAATAAAGTACGCCATTCACCAGATTCTCAGGGCTGCGGAGCCAAGAACTGTAAGAGCAGTTAAGTTTGAGGGTAACGTTATTAAGAAAGAAATACTCGACGACATTGCCGCCTTCTTTGTCTTGTACATTCTCATTTTCGCCTTCTCATCAATTTTAATTTCACTCTCCGGCTACGACATCCTGACATCTCTCTCCGCAACTGCCGCCACACTTGGGAATGTAGGTCCTGGAATGGGTCTTGCAGGGGCGGCAGAAACTTACTCATCTTTCCCAATCCACGTCAAAATCCTCCTTTCCCTGAATATGTGGGTTGGTAGACTGGAAATCTTCACAGTTGTTTCTCTATTCATCCCATCTTTCTGGAGGGAGAGGTGGTAAAGGGTATCATTGAAATATGGTAGCAACGTGATTGTATTAAGTTTGAATATTCTTTTCTTTTTTATGGAAAGTTTTTTGATGAAAGATGCAAAGAAAAAGAAAAGTTTATAAAAAATCCATATCACGTTCTATCATGAGCGATAGGGTGCTGGGAGTAGAGGGAGAGAACATCAGTGAAGTTGACGTGGGAAGAATAAACAGGGTTTGGACAAAGTTCTACGATGAGGGTGTGAGGGCGAACATCGATTACCCAGTGATTCCTGCCTATAAGATTCTTGATGATGCCGCCGCATCTGACCCGGACAAAGTCTGCTTTGAGTTTTTCGGGACAAAGTGGACTTACAAGCAAATGAAGGACGCATCGGACAAAGTTGCAAGCTTTCTTTTCGACATAGGGGTTGAAAAGGGGGACAGGATTATTGTTGCCCTTCCCAACATTCCGCACTACGCCATAATTGCCAATGCCATTTACAAGGTCGGCGGAATTGTCGTGCAGTGCAATCCGATTTACACGGAAAGAGAAATAAAGTACATCGCTAAAAACAGCGGTGCGACAAGAATGTTCGCCTTCGAGGGGATGTATCCGAGAATCAGACCCCTCATTGAGGATGGAACTCTCGAAAAGGTTGTAATCTGCAAAATAGAGGACTTTCTTGGCCTTCTAATGAGTGCACTTTTCAGGGCCTTTATGAAGAAAAAGGTTGTTGGAGATGTGAAAGTTGAGA
>DAINRD010000092.1:0-6187 GCA_036742095.1 Archaeoglobus sp.
ACATCACAACCCTGATAAGGTAGTAGGAAAGAACCGCAACGGCAATGGACAGACCGAAGTTCCTCCAGCGATAGAAGGTCAGGATTAGGGGAGTTAGGGCGGCAGCTCTTATTCCAAGCTCCGGTGCATCAGGTGTAAACACAGAGGTTGCAAAAAGGGCCGAGATTACCGAGGTGGATGAGAGGGATAGAAAGCTCTTCATTTTGTTAGAACTCCCAAATTTGAACTTCAGCGGAAGAAATCTGGCGATATAAGTTCCCAAAGCCACAGCTATTATTGCCAAAACCTTCTCACTCATCTTCCCATCCCGAAAGCAGCGGTCCTGCGAGGGCGGCTGCTATTATTCCGACCGAGGTGAGGTTAAGCAGGTGGAAAGCAAGAGCAACAGCTCCCCCACCAACAGCCGCTCTAACATGCCTGCCCTTCAGGTTCGGGAGCATTAGAACCAGAAATAGGGCTGATATTGAGAAAACCAATGCGGAATGAACTTTTTCGTCCAGAATCAATGTACTCCCCGCAAGAACTCCCATAGCAGTCCCTCCAACCCACGCTGAGTAGGAGCAGAGCTCAAGGCCGAGCAGGAATCTCTCATTCTCGGCAGAGTTCACCGAGACCGCAAAAACCTCGTCAGTCAGGCCGAAAGCTGAAATGTGTGGAAAGCGCAGCTTCAGCTTCTGGGCTATTATGCAGCTGTAAATCACGTGCCTGGGATTTAAGAAGATGGGGATGAAAATTGCATTCAGCAAGGACTGGCTGTAGAGGGAAATGAGGGCAAACTGACTTGCCCCCGCGAATATCAGCAGAGATGCCAGCATTGTCTCCACTTCCGAGAAACCGAGAATTCTCGCGAGAACGCCAAAGGTGAATGCTACAGGAATGTAGGCCATTACGATTGGAAAGCTGTAAACCAGTCCCTTTCTGAACATAGTAGCTTTGGTGAGGGGAATGTATAAAGCCTTATTGAGAGGAACGCCATATATTTCGTTTACAACACATTGAACATGAAAACCATCACGATATCCGACGAAGTTTATGAGAAACTTGTGAGGATAAAAGGTAAAAAAAGCTTCAGTGCAGTTATAGACGAGCTGATAAAGAGAAACGTTGAAAAAAGAGTTGAAATGCTGATAAAATCCGCCGAAAGGAGTGGGTACGAAGATGAACTGGAGAGAATTTCAAAAGAAATAAGACGTAATTTCAGTGTGAGATTTTGAAACTAATTCTGGATACTTCATTTCTTATTGAGCTAAAAAAGGGAAACAAAAAAGCCATTGAGGTTCTGGAAAACAGGAAAGAGCAGTGTGAGGATTTGATTGTGAGTGGAATGACTGTTTATGAGCTTTTGGTTGGCGCAAACTATCTATGGAAAAAGCACGGAAATACCAGAGAAATGATCACAGTAGATGAAATGCTCAAAACTCTTACAGTGGTGGCAGTTGACTCGGAAGTAGTCAGGAAAGCGGCCGAGGTTAAAGCTGAGCTAATGCTTAGAGGTCTGGACGTGCCTGATTTGAATGTTCTCATCACCTGCACAGATGAGGGAGAAATTCTTACCTTCGATACTGATTTTGCCCCTCTCAGGGAGCTTGGCTTTAAGGTAATCCTGCCCGACAATTCCGAGTGATAATTGCAACATACTCCACGCAAACGTAAAAATTTATTAATAAATTAGCTCAACACCCTCCGTGAAGGACGTGCTTATTGTTGGCGCTGGTGTAACTGGAAGCTTCATCGCAAAGGAGCTTTCAAAGTATCACCTCGACGTTGTGGTTGTTGAGAAAAAGTCCGGCCCCGGCCTCGACCAGACAAAGGGCTGCTCAGGAATCATCCATCCACTGCAGCTCCCCTTTGGCTCTCTGAAAAGCAAGCTCTGCCTTAAAGGCAACGCCATGATGGATAAGGAGGCCGAGGAGCTCGGCTTCACCTTCAAGAGGGTAGGGCTCATTCTTGTTGCGACCAACATCATAACCTTTCTCGCAATTCCCCTCATCCAGCTTTACTTCAGGCTGAACGGAGTGGTTTCGAAAAGGCTTGGCAAGAAAAAGGTTCTTGAGATGGTTCCCAACTTGAGGGGGGATATCTGGGGTGGACTCTTCCTTCCGACGGCTGGAGTTGTCAATCCTGTTGAGATGACCGCATCAGCAATAAGGTTTGCAAAGGCAAATGGCGTTGAGGTTCACTACGACTGTGAGGTTATCGGTATCGAGAGAAGGGGAGAAGGATTCCTTGTTAAAACAACGAAGGGAGATTTTGAGGCGAGGTGCGTCATCAACTGTGCTGGCCTTTACGCTGACGACATTGCAAGAATGGTTGGATACGAAATGACCATCAAACCGGGTAAGGGCACGCACATAGTTTTTGCCGAAAAGGGTTTTTCAAACCACCTCACCGTTGCAATCCCCCTCAAGCCCAACAAGAGGACTAAAGGAGGAGGAGCGCTCATAGGCTTCGACGGGAAGCCGCTCTGGGGGCCCAATTTGATTGACGTTGAGAGTAAGGACGACACCTCCGTAAAGAAAGAGGAGATTGAGGGCATAATCGAGAAGTTCTCTCCCCTCTTCAGGAGGAAGCCTGAAGGTATCGTTGCCTTCTATGCTGGTCTGAGGTCGATTGCAGGGACGGACTTCGTAATCAACCAGCCCGTTGAGGGATTCATCAACGTTGCAGGCATTCAGAGCCCCGGACTGACTGCTGCGCCAGCCATTGCAGAAATGGTAATTGAAATGCTGTCTTCAAGATTTGAGTTGAGGAGGAAGGATGAGATTAAAAGGCCTGAATGGGTCAGACTTTCTGAAATGGACGACGAAGGAGTTAAGAAGGTCATCGAGGAAAATGAGGATTTCGGTGAGGTAGTCTGCCTTTGCAACATGGTGAGCAAGGCCGAGATTTTGAGGGCTATAGAGGAGGGAGGGTGCTTTGATACCGTGAGGCACCTCACATGGGCTGGAATGGACTGTTGCAAGTGCCACGCAGAAATCATGCGGCTGATAGAGGAGAAGACTGGAAAGGCGAGGAAGGAGATTGAGGGGAGTGAGATCTTATGGTAGTGGTTGTCGGTGCTGGCTATGCAGGTATTTTGGTGGCTGAGAGGCTCAGAGAAAAAGGAGTCGTAGCCAAGGTTTACGACATGAAAGGGAAGGGAGGGGAGCTGGCGGAATTTGCAAGGATAGAGGAGCTGAGAGATTACTACGGGAAATTCATTGAGAGAATTGAGGAAAGCGATGTTGAGGTTATAAAGGGCTGCGTTGTTTCCACTTATCCTTTAAAGGTCATTTCACCGAGGGGAGTTGAAACTGGCAAGGCTGAGGGCTACTTCATCTGCACCGGGGCTGTCGACATAACTCCCGCTGCCTCGGAGGTTTACGGTAAAAGGGTGGCAGGAATCTTCACTCCTGAAACGGCCGTAAAGTTGCTGTCAATGGGGAAGAGAATAGGAAAAAAGGTTCTCGTCCTCGCAAGGAAAGAGGAAGGGATTTTCAAGGCGCTGGAGGAACATCTTCTCTCGAAAGACTACGAGGTTGAGTTCATCCGGTCAGAAAGCCCCGCAGAGGTCTATGGCAGCAAGAGGGTGGAGAGGGTCGAGATTGATGGTGAAAGCATTGTTTGTGACACTCTCGTCGTTTATGGCGGCAGAATGCCCTTCAATCCAAGAAATCTGAAGGGGGAGCTGGCTGGCAACATAGTTGAGTGCACCTACGACTACGAAAAAGTGGAGAAAAACGTTCAGAGGATTATGTTCTGAGCATAGCCGCAGTTAGGACACTTGGGCGGGTTGTCCTTGACGAGATTGACGTTGTAAACGTAGAATCCCTCCCTTTCAATCAGAAGCTCTCCGCAGTTTGGACAAAACGTGTTCTCGTATTTATGCCCCCAGACGTTTCCTGCGTAAACGTACTCGATTCCCTCTTTCTTGGCGATTTCTACAGCCTCCTCAATCTTTTCAACGGGTGTTGGCGGTTTGTCCAGCATCTTGTGGTCAGGATGGAAGCGGGAGAAGTGGACGGGGATTTTTGGAGATAGGCTCGAAACCCACCTGCAGAAGTCTCCCAGCTCCTCCCTGCTGTCGTTTTCGCCGGGAATGATGAGGTAGGTCAGCTCGACAAAAACACCCTTTCGGTGAAGATATTCAACAGTCTCAAGCACGTGCTCAAGCTTAGCCTTGCAGATTTTCCTGTAGAAGTCCTCGCTGAAAGCTTTTACGTCAACATTTGCCGCATCAAGCACACCTTCGAACTGATCTACAGCTTCGGGTGTCATATAACCATTTGTGACGTAAACCACGTAGTATCCCGCTTCTTTTACGAGCTTTGAGCTGTCCAGAGCGAACTCATGCCATATTGCAGGTTCGTTGTAGGTCCACGCCACCCCATCCGCCTTTCTGTCGATGCACATTCTCAAAACGCTGTCAGGGTCTATTTCTCTCAGGTAGGAGTAGTCAAGATCGGCAAAGGCTATCTCGAAGTTCTGGCAATGTGAACAGCGGAAATTGCAGCTAACACTGCCGAATGAAAGGACTTTGCTACCAGGCTTGAAGTTGTTTAGGGGCTTTTTTTCGATGGGGTCGAGGGCTATTGAAGAGGCCATTCCGTAGTTTAAAACCAGCAGCTCCCCTCCTTCATTCTTTCTAACTCTGCAAACGCCAAATTTTCCCTCTTTAATCACACAGCGATGCCAGCAGGTTTTGCACCTAACCTCGCCGTTCAGTTTCTCGTAGAGATATGACCTCACTTTCATAATTCATTCCAGAGTTCCCTTATCTCCTTAGCATAATCTTCCGGGGCAAAGAACACAACACTCTCATCATGGAGCATTTTGGGATAGAAAACATCACACCAGTAATACTTTCCGAAGGGCGTTCTGGCGACTATGTTTATGTTAGTCCTGAAGTGGTCGCCAATTCTGTCAGCGCAGAAAAGCGAGAAGTTGAAGGAGTTCAGATTCTTCCTGCCGTAGTAGCTCAAAATCTTGACAATTCCCTCTGAAATTCCCCTTAACTGCTCCTCACTCATCTCCACAAATTCACTCTCCTCCGGCACGCCGGTAAAGTGGAAAAAGCCCTTTGGGGCGAAGGCTGCTATCCATTCCGTTTTTTCTGTCATGCCAACGTACCTCTCTCCTTCCTTTTCAACTTCCACAAGCTTTTTCCAGTAGTCCACGCCATTTGTTTCTTTGAACTCAAGGGCGCTCCAGTCCAGCCTTGCAAAGTAGTCCGTCGAAACCTCGCTTATCATAACCTGAACATGTGGGTGCATTATGCTGCTTCCTGCAGGCTTAAGATAGTTCATCCCAATGGTTATGTAGTGCTTACCGTCCGGAATCTTTTTCAAATACTCCTGAATCAGAAGAAAAGCGTCGAGGAAGTGCTGTGGTTGAAACTCAGTCACGCCTACATAGTGCTTATCCGTCAACCTGAGAACGAGGGAGTGCTTAGAGTAGGGCATCAGGTTGGAGAAAAGCACAGCCTCCCCTCTTTTCCAGAGTTCTCCCCCCATAATTTCGGGGTCACGGGCAGCCATCTGGTCTATCCTCTCATTGCAAAAGGGACACCAACTTTTCGTGCTCTCAATCTCCTCCTCAAAATCACCGCCCTGTATGGGGAAGTTTTTTTTCACAATTCTGCTCGTTTGCAAGGTTAAAGGGTCGTATCGCACCTCAACGACGTTCTCTTCAACCTTACCACCAACAAGAACCTTCGCAACCTCAATCTCCTTTCGAAATTCCATGTATGTTTTTAGCTACCGAAGATTTAAAGATTATGAACAACATTAAAGTGCTTGAAGTGAAGGTGGTTCGATGAACATTGACGAGCTTTTGCTTCTCATCGAGAAAAACAGGTCACAGCTCTCGAAGATGGATGAAGACCTCTATGACAGGATAAGGGAAAGAATCAAGGAACTTGAGGAGCTTAAGGCAACAGCAAGCGACCCAGAGTTCTTCAGATATGAGGATGAGATGAGAGCTTTGAAAAGGCTGCAGAGGAAAATCTTCGAGCTGAGGACTGGAAAGATAATAAGCGCTGCCTGGGCAGAGGTTTGCGGCCAGCAGTTCAGCAGTGATGTCGAGAACATGTGCACTCAGGAAAGAATGTTTTTCAAGAAGCTCACAGAAGTCATAAGGGAGTTTAAGAGAAACATTCTGGAAGGTGAGGGCAAAAAGCAGGCTGACAGGGTTCTTGTAAGGATTAAAC
>DAINRD010000092.1:6197-6695 GCA_036742095.1 Archaeoglobus sp.
CGCTGATGCTCTAATCAAAGGTGGTGTCGCTGAGAAAATTGAGGTGAAAGAGGATGAAGTATCCCAAGAAGGTTAAGACGTTCTGCAGGTATTGCGGTAAGCACACCCTTCACGAGGTGGAGAGGGTCAGCAAGGGAAAGGCAAGCTCCCTCAACTGGATTAATCGCCAGAAGGCAAGGAGAGGAAAGGTGGGCAACCTCGGTAAGTTCAGCAAAGTACCAGGTGGAGACAAGCCAACAAAGAGAGTGAACATCAGATTTCGCTGCACTGAGTGCAAGAAGGCTCATCACCGCCCAACCTGGAGGGCGAAAAAGTTTGAGCTTATTGAAAGGTAGGGGGTGGTGCTGTGCACAGCAGGTTTGTGAAGGTCAAGTGTCCTGACTGTGAGCACGAGCAGGTCATCTTTGACCACCCCTCCACTGTTGTCAAATGCCTGATCTGCGGGAGAACTCTTGCAGAACCGAGAGGGGGGAAGGGGGAGTTCAAGGCTGAAATTCT
>DAINRD010000093.1:0-6694 GCA_036742095.1 Archaeoglobus sp.
ACCTTTGATGTCATCTGCGGGTATAATGAGGTACTTCGAGGAGGAAAAAACCCAGATAAAGATCAGTCCAAAAACCGTTCTGGCTGCAGGCATCGTTACCGGAGTTTTGATCATAATCCTGAATGCCTACTACGGGCTGTGGCCTTAGAGGTTAGTTGGAATATCAAGAAATACCGTTTCAAGCCCCAATTTTTCTCTCAAAACCTCCATCAGGCTCTGAACGCCAAACTTCTCGCTCTCGTAGTGCCCAAGAAAGACCACGTTGATTCCACCCTCCTTTGCCAGATGGTATGCTTCGTGCTCAGGCTCTCCCGTGATGAAAAGCTCCACTCCAGCGTCAATTGCCTCGTTTAAGGCAAAGCAGCCCTTTCCCGACACTGCAGCAACTTTTCTGACCCTCTCCTTACCAAAGGGCAGAATTGTTGCCGGTCCAAGCTTCTCCGCAATTTCCTCAACAGCAGTTGCCTTTTCCAGCTTGGCCGAGAAGCCAATCTTTACCCCCTTGTACTCTCCAAACTCCTCCTGCGGCTCGGCACCAATTTTTTTCAGAATCACGGCGTTATTTCCCACTTCCCTGTGGGCATCGAGCGGGAGGTGGGCTGCGTAAAGCGAGAGGTTGCTGTTAAGCAAAAATTCAATCCTTCTTCTTACAATTCCCCTTATGTACCCAATACCACCCCAGATAAGGCCGTGGTGAGCGACGAGCATGTCCGCGTTAACAGCCTTAGCAGCCCTGAAGCTCTCCATGGATGCATCGACTGCAAAGGCAACCTTCTCAACCTCCTCACAGCCCTCAACCTGCAGACCGTTGTTTGAAACATCCTGAAAGGCTCTTATCTGGAGGTAGCTGTCGAGAAACTCACACAACTCATGTAGCTTCATGCCCATAGTGTGAGATGTGGCTTGAATACCTTTTGCTGGAGAGCCGGCAGTGGTGGGAGGTTCAGGAGCAAAGCTTTTAAAATTGTTGAGAACATGAGCCATGGATTTGATTTGCATGTATGTGTTTAAAGGTGAGGAGAGCTTTGGAGAGAGTATAGACGTTTACAAGGACTACCTGATTGTCAAGGTGGGTTCTGAGTTTCTTGCCGTTCCAAAGAAGGCTATTAAATCCGTTGATGGTGATAAAATAATCCTTGACGATTTTGATGAGGATGAGGCGAGAGAAGTAGGCAGTAAATGGGTTGAGGAAAAATCCAAGCCCGTAACGTTGGAGGAGCTAAAGTCTTACGGATTTGGTGAGGAAGAGCAGTAATGCCCCTCAAGCAGGTGATAGTTGTAAGGGATGACTTAAAGCTTTCAAGGGGAAAGCTTGCAGTTCAGGTGGCGCATGCTGCGATTATTGGTTATCTCAAATCCGACCAGAATTTGAGGAGGAAATGGCTGGACGAGGGGCAGAAGAAGGTTGTTCTGAAGGTTAAAAACCTTGAGGAGCTTCTTGGAATAAAATACAAAGCTGAATCTCTCGGTCTTGTTACGGGAATTGTTCAGGATGCTGGCTTAACTGAAATACCGCCCGGAACGGTAACTGCTGTTGTCATAGGGCCTGATGAGGAGGAGAAAATTGACAAGGTGACGGGAAGTTTGCCGCTGCTGAAGTAACTAAGGCTCAATGCCCCTGTCAGTAATTCTGTAAAAGCAGCTTTTCCCCTCTTTCATCCACCTGTGCTTTACGAGCGTTGCCTTTCTCAGCTCTTCGCTTCTCTCAAGGGCAATTATAACCTTTGAGAGATGCTCAAGACTCGGCCCACCGAGGGGGCGGTCAACTCCAGAGCCAACGTCTGTGAACATCTGGTTTGTTATCACCACAGCAACATCGTACTTCCTTGCAACTCCGAGAAGAAACGTCAGCTGGGACGTCAGCTCTCTCTTAATGCTTATCTGCCTTTTTTCGTCTTCAAGCTCACTTCTGTAAAGGGAGGTAAAGCAATCAACAACTATCAGCCTCACCCTGCCGCTTCTGCACAGCTTCTCAGCTTCCTTTATTGCAACACCCTGCTGTCTGAACTGATAGACGTCGTAAATGAAAACGTTGGAGAGCAAACTTTCATCCTCAAAAATCTGCTTAACCCTCTCCCCTGAAACGCCCTCCGTGTCAATGTAGGCTACTTTACCGTCTTTTGCAGCATTCTTTGCAAACATCAGGCAGAGGGTCGTCTTTCCAGTTCCACCGTGGCCGTATATCTGTGTGACAGTTCCCGTTTCAACTCCTCCACCAAGGAGAGAGTCTATGCACTTACTTCCGCTCGGAATTAGCATTCTCTCCCTCAATTGCAGCAATAACTTTTCTGTAAACCTCAAGGATTGGGAGCTTGGTTTCTTCAGCTATTCTGACGACATCATCAAACTCGGGCTTTGCTTGACTGAATCCGGGGTGAGACCTTTTCACCCTCACTTCAAACTCCCTGTCTACTATTTTAACTTTGATTTTTTCCTCTCTCCGTGTTGCAATCAGCCTGTGGTGAACTGGAATCATCCTGACTCCGAGGCTTCCAGTTAACCTCATTACCTCTTCAGCCACCTCTTCAGCCCTGTAAAATGGGGCAATCACCTTTAAAATGTTTGAAGGCCTCATCTTTTTTCCGTAAGCTGGAATGATTGAGACATCAAGCACGTCCTCTCTCTCAAGCAGCTTTTCCACTGTGTACCCCAAAAACTCCCCGCTGATGTCGTCAATGTTGGTTTCGAGCACCACAATGCTGTCGTGGGTGGTGGTTTCAGCTAAAATTAGTCTGAGAACATTTGGAACTGCAGTTTGCCTTTTTCCTGCCCCGTAGCTCACGTTCCTCACCTTTATTGGTAGGGATGAGAAGGGTTTGCAGTAATGGCAGAGAATTGCCGCTGCTGTTGGCGTTAAAAGCTCTCCCTCGCCCTCCACCAGCAGCTCAATGTCGGAATTTTTCATTATCTCAAGAACTGCAGGAGGCGGGACAGGGTATTTACCATGGGAGAATTCTGTAAATCCTGTGCCAGTCCTGATGGGGGTGGCAAAAAACCTGTATCCCTGCTCTTTCAGCCTTTCTAAGGCTTTTACACTGCAGACTATATCAAAGATTGCATCATCCGATCCCACCTCGTGAAAAGCAGCTTCCCTGTAATCAACACCATGAATTTTTCCCTCTGCCCTTGCGAGAATTTCAAAAATTTTAAGAGCATTTACCTTAACCTTTTCGTCCAGTGGAGAGCTCTTCAGAAGCTCAACAACCTCTTTAAAACTCCTTTCCCTGCCTCCCTCTTTCACACTTATCCTTTTCGCCGCTATACCCTTCACGTTCACTTCGGAGACCTCATATTCTATTTCGAGGTTAAGAGCTTTCACCACAGCCTCAATCTCCTCTATGCTTATACCTACGTCAAGCAGTGAGGCGAGAATCATATCTCCTCCTGCACCGTTGAAGGCATCAAATATTGCAATCTTCATCAAATCACCACAAGCCTTTTTTATCTCTAAAATAAAAACTGTTTAGGTGTAAAAGATTGATGGGTGATAATATGGAAGTCACGCTCAAGGTTAATCAGGCCTATCCGAGTGATTCGGGTAGGGGAATTGCAAGGTTAGACCCGGATACAATGTTAAAGCTTCAGATATCACCAGGCGATATTATCGAGATTGAAGGGGCAAGAAAGACGGTCGCAAAGGTCTGGAGAGCTCCAAAAAGAGACTGGGGTAAGAACATAATCAGGGTGGACAGGTTCATCAGGGAAAATGCGGGAGTTGGAGTTGGAGATGTTGTTAAGGTCAGGAAGGTAGAGTATCAATCTGCTAAAACTGTTATTCTCGCTCCTCTCAAAAAGATGGATTTGAGGATTTACGGAGTTGATATTGGAGAGTATCTCAAGCATCAGTTTCTGAAAAGACCTGTTGTTGAGGGGGATTTGGTCCCGTTAGTTGGTTCTCCAGCATTATCAGGTTTCGGCAGATACAACCAGCAGAATCAGGCTGTGGTTTTCGTTGCCGTAAAAACTGAACCCAGAGGGCCTGTTGTGATAGACGAGACCACGAAGGTTGTTTACAGAGACAGACCGGCAAAGGGCTTTGAGAGGTTTGGAAAGGCTGGAGTTACCTATGAGGACATTGGAGGTCTTAAGGACGAGCTTCAGAAGGTCAGAGAGGTTATCGAGCTACCGCTGAGGTATCCGGAGCTTTTCCAGAGGCTCGGCATCGAACCACCAAAGGGAGTGCTGCTCTATGGCCCGCCCGGAACTGGAAAAACTTTGATTGCCAAGGCTGTGGCCAATGAGATAGGAGCAAGCTTCTTCACCATCAACGGCCCTGAAATCATGAGCAAGTTTTATGGCGAGTCAGAGCAGAGATTGAGAGAGATTTTTGAAGAGGCAAAGGAAAATGCACCTTCAATCATATTCATCGACGAAATTGACTCAATTGCCCCAAAGAGGGAGGAGGTTACTGGAGAGGTCGAGAGGAGAGTTGTTGCCCAGCTTCTCACCCTGATGGATGGTCTGGAAGAGAGGGGGCAGGTTATTGTTATTGGGGCCACAAACAGAATTGATGCCGTCGACCCCGCATTGAGAAGGCCGGGTAGATTTGACAGAGAGATTGAGATTGGTGTTCCTGACAGGGAGGGGAGATACGAGATTTTCCAGATTCACACAAGAAACATGCCCTTAGAGCCAAAATACAGCAGAGAGTTTGTGCTTGATGCGATTGAGAGATACAAGAGGCAGATTGATGACCCCGGAATTATCAGAAACCTTGACTTTCTGTACGACGAGGTAAAGAACTCCGAAAGAGAGGAGGAAGTCAGAAGTGCTGTGAAAAACCTCTTGCCACAGGAAATAATTGACGAGCTTGAGGTGGAGATTACAAGGGCCATGCTCCGCAGCCTTGCCGACCAGACCCACGGTTTTGTTGGAGCAGACATAGAGGCTTTGTGTAAAGAGGCAGCAATGAAAGCTTTGAGGAGATACATACCGCAAATTGACCTCAATGAGGAGGAAATCCCCTTAGAGCTGCTTGAATCAATCCGTGTGACGTGGGACGATTTCACGGATGCGCTAAGAGAGATTGAGCCATCAGCCATGAGGGAGGTGTTTGTGGAGATACCTAAGGTCACATGGGATGACGTTGGAGGGCTTGAAGATGTCAAGAGGGAGATTATAGAGGCTGTTGAGTGGCCTCTCAGGTATCCTGAGAAGTTCAAGAAGTTCGGAATAAAGCCTCCCAAGGGAGTGCTGCTTTATGGCCCACCCGGAACGGGCAAAACTCTGATAGCCAAAGCAGTGGCGAACGAGAGCGAGGCTAACTTCATAAGCATCAAAGGAGGGCAGATTCTCAGCAAGTGGCTCGGAGAGAGCGAGAAGGCAGTGAGAAAGATATTCAGGAAAGCAAGGCAGGTAGCGCCCTGTATAATCTTCTTTGATGAAATAGACGCCATAGCCCAGATGAGAGGAATAGATGAGGGCAGCAGAGCAGTGGAGAGAGTTCTGAACCAGCTTCTGACAGAAATGGACGGTCTTGAAGAGTTACATGGAGTTGTGGTTATTGGCGCAACCAACCGCCCGGACATTCTTGACCCAGCTTTGCTGAGGCCGGGGAGATTCGACAGAATGGTATACGTCCGCCCGCCAGACAAGAAGAGCAGGCTGGCAATATTCAGAATCCACACCAGAGATATGCCCCTCTCTGAAGACGTTGACCTTGAGGAGCTTGCTGACCTTACAGAGGGTTACGTTGGAGCAGATATCGAGGCAATATGCAGGGAGGCAGTGATGCTTGCAATCAGGGAGAACATAAACGCTGAGAAGGTGGAGATGAGACACTTCCTCGAAGCTATGAAGAAGATTAAGCCGAGTATCAATGAGGCGATGCTCAACTTCTATGAGAGGTTCGAGGAGAAGATGAGGGCAGACAGGATGAAGGTTGCAGCAACAAAGCCCTTTATGGGTTACGGCTGACAGTTGAATATCCCTAAAATCCCTTTAACTCTTTTTTAGTATATCTCGAAAAATCACGAAAATTTTTTAATGAAGTTTTGTAATTATAAATGGGTGAGATTGTGCAGGAGAGAGAAAGCCCCCTCGAAAGAATGGGTGCAAGACTCTCTGCCAGCGTCGAGAGCTGGATGCCGGACCCACTGATTTTTGCGTTGCTGTTGACCATAGTGACCTTTCTGCTGGTGCTTTTTGTTATGAAGCCCTACACAGCCATGGACGCTGGAACAATGACGAAGTGGTTGCTGGTTGATGTGTGGTATAAGGGTTTCTGGGGATTGCTGGCCTTTGCCATGCAGATGTGTCTGATTCTTGTCACTGGATACGCAATTGCCTATCATCCGTGGGTTTACAGAGGGTTGAGGAGAATTGCCACAATCCCTTCCAACACCAAATCTGCAGCAGCTTTAACTGCGCTGGTTTCAATGATTGCTGCGTGGATTAACTGGGGACTTGGTCTGATCGTTGGAGCAATTCTGGCGAGAGCTATCGGAATTGAGTTTTACAGGAGAGGTGTACCTCTGCATTATCCCGCGATTGTTGCCGCTGGCTATGCCGGATTGGGTTTGACCTGGCACTGGGGACTGTCCGCCTCTGCACCCCCTGCTCATAAACACACCCAATCACTTCCTCAAGGACATCTTTGTGCAGCTTTATGGGAGGGAAACAATTCCTCTGAATGAGACAATTTTCCACCCTTACACGCTGATAAATCTCTTTATAATCATGGTGTTCGCAGTTC
>DAINRD010000094.1:0-4805 GCA_036742095.1 Archaeoglobus sp.
TGATTCTTGAACTTCTTGAAAAAGACCCGGAGATGTCTCAGAGCGAGATAGCAAAAATCGTTGGATTGTCTCAGCCATCAGTCGGTAGCAGAATAAAGAAGCTCAAGGAGCTCGGGGTTATAAGCCATTCTTACGGTTTAAACCTCAGAAAATCGGGTCTGTACATTCTGAAAGTTGACGTTAAGTGCAAGAGGCCTGCCGAGATAATAAAGAAGCTCTCAAAATGCCCCTTTTTCCTTAACGGGTTTGTTGTCGCCGGAGAAAAGAACCTGACCCTCATACTCTCAGGAGAGGATTTAACGACACTTGAGGCGATAGTTGACAAGCACATAAGAGTGGAGCCAGAGGTTTACGAGGTGGAGGCAGGGATAATAGTCAGAGCTGAGAGGGACGCTGTTATGCCCATTAAGATGTACATTGAAAGACAGAAAGAAGTGCCATGCGGGGATGAAAGCTGCACACACTGCGAGTACTGGAAAATGGAGCTATGCCTTGGCTGCCCGATAACTGGCCACTACAAAGGAGCACTTTGGAAGTAAGATGCTGAGCCGGATTAAGCCTCTCACGACGGAGCTTGTCTCTCCACTGGCATTAAGGCTCTCTAAACTGGGAGTGAGGCCAAATCACCTCACAATCGCCGGGCTCGTTTTTGCCCTCGTCTCCTCGTATCTGATAATTGAAGGCAGGATATTACATGCAACCATCTTCGTCTTACTCAGCAGTCTCTGCGACTTGCTTGACGGAGCACTGGCGAGAAAGGCCGAGCTAACCACCAAGTTCGGAGCCTACCTTGACTCGGTGACTGACAGATACGTTGACGTCATCCTCTTCATCTCCCTCGGCATCTACGGCGTTGACTGGGTTGTCATTGCAGTGGCGATGAGTGGAGCTTTGCTCGTGAGCTACACGAGGGCGAGGGCTGAAACCATCATCGAAAAGTGCGATGTAGGTATAGCCGAGAGGGGCGAGAGGCTTTTGATTCTGCTCGCTGGTATGATTACGGGCTACATCTACGAGGCAGTTTTGATTATAGCTGTTTTGAGCCACATCACTGCCCTGCACAGGGTTGTTTACACCTACACCACGTTACGTCGGAAAGGATAACTAATTTTTCACGATTCTTATCTTCATCAGCTCTTCCCTAATTTCGCAATCAAAACCCATCTCTTCCAGGAGAACTTCCATAAGCATCTTCACGAACTTCTTCGTCTTTTCGTGGTTGAGCAGAAGAACAAATTCGTTTTTCTTAGCCTGCAGCCTGAAAAAGTTGCACGCTTCGAGTCTGCGGAGGATATGCTCCAGATCTTTGCCTCTGAACTCCTGTGCGTGAGCTTCAGCAATTTCTCTGTGAAGCTTCCAGAAATCCTCTCCGCTGGGGTGAGACTCCATGAACTCAAGAAGAGAAACCCAGTGGTCTATGTCCAGAACTACGTGCTCACCTTCACCCAGCATTTCAACGTAGGTTGCTATCCTCTCCCTGTCGAACTTCTCCAGAAACCTATAATCCCTGTAAAATTTGATGAGACGCCTGATAATCTCGCTTTGAGATGCATTCAACTCTCTCTTCAGATCTTCGAAGATTCTAACGCTCTCGTCGTCAAGAGCTATCGTCACTCTAACGGGATTTCGCATAGCCGTTAACACACAAGGCTGTTTAAAAATATTGTGAGTTGTTCTCTAATTTTTTGAAAAAAACTTAGAAAAAAACTCAGAATGTTAACAAATGTTCGATTCACGCTGGTTGAATAATTTTCATAAAAAATTGAAAAACCTGAGGAATTATGAAAAGTTATGAGTTTTTGTTAAAAATTTTTTTAAATTCGGGCTTAATTTCTGAGCTATGCAGAGTGGAGATGTATCCTGGTTGCTGATTTCGACGGCCCTGGTCGTTCTGATGACTCCAGCCCTGGGGTTGTTCTACGGCGGTATGGTGCGAGCTAAGAATGTCCTTTCCACGATAACGATGTGTTTCGTCGCACTGGCAATCGTGAGCGTACAGTGGATACTCATCGGCTACACTCTTGCATTTGGTGACGATGTCGGTGGTTTAACGGGGAACATGGTTTTCCTGGGGCTCAGAAACGTTGAAATGTCTGATTACGGATTTGTTGCCTTTCAGATGGCGTTTGCGGCGATTACACTGGCCATAATTGTATCAGCACTTGCAGAAAGGGTAAAGATGTCTGCATTTCTGCTGTTCGGCATTCTATGGACAACCTTCATTTACGACCCAATAGCTCACTGGGTTTGGGGAGGCGGCTGGCTCGCTGGAATAGGAGCTCTGGACTTTGCAGGCGGAACAGTAGTCCATATAAGCTCGGGTTTCAGTGCTTTGGCTCTGGCACTGCTCGTAGGTAAGAGAATGGGTTACGGAGAATATCAAATGGAGCCGCACAACGTACCGATGACGTTGCTGGGAACGGCTCTGCTGTGGTTTGGGTGGTTCGGATTTAACGCCGGTAGCGCGTTGGCGGCTGATGAAATAGCCTGTAACGCGTTTATCGTAACAAATACGGCTGCAGCCTCTGGAGCTTTGGCGTGGATGTTTGCAAGCTGGCTTAGGGGGAAGCCGGGTAGCCTGGGAGTGGCGAGCGGAGCGGTTGCGGGATTGGTGGCAATCACCCCAGCCGCTGGTTACGTTGATCCGCTTTCCTCAATAGTAATCGGTGCGATTGCGGGAGTTCTCTGCTATTCAGCGATGCTGTTCAGGGTAAAGAGGGGAATAGATGAGAGCCTTGATGCCTGGGCTATTCACGGCATTGGAGGGCTTTGGGGTGCAGTAGCTACTGGAATCTTCGCGACGATAAACGCTGAAGGGTTGATAGCGGGTAACGTTCAGCAGGTATTTGTTCAGATAGCTGGTGCGGTATCTGCCATGACATACGCATTCGTAATGACGCTCATAATTGCAAAGATCGTCGATGCCGTAATTGGATTGAGGGTCAGAGAGGCAGAGGAGTACGTTGGATTGGACTTGTCGCAGCACGGAGAGGTGGCCTACACGTGAGGTGGTAGGAATGAAGATGATTGTCGCTGTAATAAGGCCTGAGAAGCTTGAGTGCGTTAAGAAGGCGTTGGAAGAGAGAGGATTCACCGGAATGACCGTTACCGAGGTGAAGGGCAGGGGAGAGCAGAAGGGCATCAGGCTTCAGTTCAGGGGAAGAGAGATGGAGGTTGACTTGCTCCAGAAGACGAAGGTGGAGGTTGTTGTGAGAGACGATGCCGTTGATGAGGTCGTTGAGGCGATAGTCAGCTCGGCGAGAACTGGGAAGTTCGGTGACGGGAGGATATTCGTTATTCCAGTGGAGAAGTCGGTTAAGATAAGGACCGGGGAAGAAGTGATTTAATTTTATTTTTTTATAAGTTAAGAAAGAAAAAGCAAACTCAGGCTCCAAATTTTTTGGCAACGTTCAGCAAATCAAGGGCGATGTTGAGCAGGTCCACTCCCCTTATCCTGCAAAGCCCGCCCTTGTACGCCTCGAACTCGCTCAGCTTTGCCACCTCATCCCTCCTCACATCCTCGTGAACGATAACAACTGGAACAGGGTCTGCTGTGTGGTCCTTAACCCTGATGGGGGTGGAGTGGTCAGCTGTAAGAATGAGGCAGGTTCTGCTGAAGTCCAAATCGAGCAGTGGGGCGATTTTCTCGTCAAGCTTCTCTATGAAGGCTCTCTTCCCCTCAAAATCCCCATCGTGGCCGAGCTCGTCAGGTGCTTTTATGTGCAGCAGAACGACGTCGTAGCTTTCGAGGGCATCAATTGCTGCCTTAACCTTGGCCTCAAGGTTCGTGTTCCTGTTTCCCGTCGCTCCTTCGGGGGTGATGACATCTGCCCCCACAATCTTGCCGACTCCTTTTATCAGAGCGGTTGCCGCAATAACGCACAGCTTTAATCCCGTTTTTTCCTCAAAGCTCGGAATGTGGGGCATCTCTCCAGCCCCCCTCAAAAGGAGGGCGTTGGCCTTCAGCAGCCCCTTTTCAGCCCTTTCCCTGTTGAGCGGGTGGTTTTCAAGCACCTCGTGAGCCTTCTGCATGAACTCGTTCACAATTTCAGCCATTCTCCTGGATTTTTCATCATCAGCAAGCGGAAGGCAGCGCTTCACCTTCTTTCCCACTGCCTTTGGGTCGGCATCTCCAACCTTGTCAGAAAGCCCTTCTCCCCTGAAAACCACCGCCGCTCTGTGGCCAGTTCCTCTCTCGACGAGAAGCTCCACCGGCAGCTCGATTTCACGGAGAGCTCTGATCAATTCTGAAGTGTCCTCAATCCTCCCCGCCCTCCTGTCAACAACCTTTTTGTCGAATATGCTGCCCTCGCCCTCTACAGTTGCAAAGTTTGCCCTGAAGGCCACGTCTCCGGGTTTTACGTCTATCCCAACACCAGCAGCCTCAATGGGCCCCCTGCCACTGTAGTATTTGTAGGGGTCGTAGCCAAGCAATGCAAGATGGCTGGTGTCACTGCCCGGCCTTATGCCCGGAGCGATGGTGTCCATGATTCCATTTATGCCCATCTCCGCCAGTCTGTCGAGGTTGGGCTTCCTCGCAACGCTCAGAGGAGTTTTACCGTCGATGGGCCTGTCTGATAGGCCGTCAACAACAATGAGCAGTACGGGCACTCTACCACCTCAGCTTTTTAAGTATACATCCCTAATCTGGACATATCTGCTATAAATTTCATCGTATTTCCTCATCCCCTCCTCGGACGGCATGACCTCAGTGAAATCGGGCAGGAAGGTTCTGAGAGCGTCACCAATACCGCTGAAGCTGTGAGAGCCGGAAGCGGCGAGAATTGCCGCCCCTCTCGCAGTCG
>DAINRD010000094.1:4815-6692 GCA_036742095.1 Archaeoglobus sp.
AGCCTGCTGTTCGCTGCTCCGCCATCAAGGCGAAGCTCCTCAATGCTGATTCCCTTCCTCTCCATCACCTCGATGTTCGTTCTGACCTCAAAAGCCACCGCCTCCATCACAGCCCTCGCGATGTCTCCTCTATCGTGGGCAAGCGTGAGACCATAAATAGCCCCCTTTGCCTCGGGATTCCAGTAAGGACAGCCAGCTCCAGAGAAGAAGGGCAGAATAAACACACCTCTCGCCCCCACCCCGGATTTCTCTGCCTCCTCGTTAATCACGTCGTATCCTTCACCATGGTAGAAGGCTTTCTTAACCCACGAGAGCAGGCTGCCAGTGGTGAAGATGCTGACTTCCCCCACATTGATGTCGGGCAGAACGTGGGCTGAGTAAATTATCTCGCCGTAATCCTTTATCTCCTCAACGGGAGCCACCATGAAGGTTCCCGTTCCTGTCGTGGACTTCACGCTACCCTCTTCAACAACTCCCTGAGCGAGGGCGGAGCACTGCTGGTCTCCCCCGCCTGCAACCACTACGGGATTCGAGGTTATTCCGAGCTTCTCAGCCACGTTTCCCCTTATTTCCCCCACAACCTCCCCCGAATTGACGAGGTCGGGCATCAGTGAAAGGTCAAGGTTGAATTCAGCAGCGATTTCGTCGCACCACCTTCTCGAATTCAGGTCGAGGAGCATAGTCCTTGAGGCGTTTGAGTAGTCGGTCACGACCTCTCCGGTGAGCCTGTAAACGATGTAGTCATGAACAAGCATCAGCTTCCAGCTTTTCTCTATGACTTCAGGCCTGTTCCTCATCCACCAGAGAATTTTCGGCAGGGAGAAGTAGGGATCCGGCTTTAATCCGGTAATCCTCGCCACCCTTTTCTCGCCGATTCTCTTCTTTATCAGCTCAACCTCCTCCCTGCACCTTCTGTCCTGCCAGACTATCGCCCTGCTCACCGGCTCGCCGTCTCTTCCAACAGGGACTATTGTCTCCCTCTGATTTGCAACAGCTATGGCTGCGATGCTGTCAGAGGCTCTGGCAATCTTCACCGCCTGCCTGCAGGCATCGATGATGCTGTTCCACCAGTGATCAGCATCCTGCTCAACCCATCCCGGCTGGGGATAGTAGGTTTCAAATTCAGAGTAGCTCTTGGCTATGAGATTCCCTTCAGCGTCGTAAACTCCCACCGTAACACCAGTCGTTCCAGCATCTATACCGAGAAAATGCACTAAATCACCTCCTCTATCCACTCAAGCATGTCAGAAAGTACCTTTTCTTTCTCGGGCTCGTTGTGGGGCTCGTGATAAAAGCCTTCGTAGCTGACAAACTTGCAAAGCTTCCCAGCCCTTTTTGCAAACTCCTGACTTGCTCTGTAGGAAGTTATACCATCTCCCGTGCCGTGTATAAGGAGAATGGGCTTTTTCAGTTTATCTGCATTCTCCAAAGCCCATTTTCCCGCTTCAAGACAGCCAAAAACCAGCCTCGGAGTGATTTTGGTGTGCACAAGCGGGTCGGAAACGTAAGCCTCAACCACCCTCTTCTCCCTGCAGATCAGGTTTGGATCAATACCATTGGATAGCTGAATGGATGGCGTGAGAACATTCAAAATCTTGAGAATTGCACGAAGATGCCCCGGCAAACCCCTCGCCAAGTCGAGGAAAGGAGCGGAGATTATCCCTCCCGCAATGTCCGGGTTGTACCTCAGTATGTAGTTCAGAGCAAGATTTCCGCCCATACTGTGGCCGTAGAGTATCTTCGGACAGTCGTAATCTAAGCTCTGGAGAAAAAGGGTAATGTCATCCATTAACTGCTGGTATTCAGCGTGGCCCCTCTTCCCCTCCGATTTTCCGTGTCCCCTTAAATCAAAAGCTGCAAAGGAGATGCCATTCTCA
>DAINRD010000095.1:0-5752 GCA_036742095.1 Archaeoglobus sp.
ATCAACCGCTACCCTCAATTCATAAACCTACCCGCCTTCTACATGAACATAGAGAAAATCAGGGAAGACAGGAGAAGTTACTGGGTCAACAAATACTTCGAACCCGTCCTTCTTTTATCCCTGATTCTCTCGGCAGGTTTTCTTGGTATGGAGTATGCCATCTTTCATGCAATCCTGAGCGGAGAACTGCCACCCCTTTTTTACATTATCCTGATTTTCATTATAGCCGCACCTTTGTTCATCTTCTTCTTTTACCTCAGCATGATTTCCGCCCAGATGAGCAGGGAAATTGGCGAATAATCTATAAATTTAACAGAGTTAAGGCAAAAGGTTTATTAACTTAACAGTGTTAATTAACCTATGGCAACTGAAGTCGAGCTTCACAGAATAAGGGAACGGATGTGGAAGTACTCCCTCGGCAGAGATGGGGACAACGATTCTGATCACTTTCTCCGTATAAAAATTCCGGGCGGGATAATTTCGCTGGATAGACTGAGAGGTATTGCCGAGCTCTCCGAGAAGTACGGGAGAGGTTATGTCGAGATTACGACGAGACAGGACATCCAGCTTCACTGGATTGAAGCTGAGGATGCTCTGGAAATATTTGCCGAGATGGAAAAGCTTGGCTTCACTACAGACTTATGCGGTCAGGCTTTTGCCGAAACATGCCATGGCGATGTGAGAAACGTTGTCTGCTGCCCCCTGTCGGGGAAAAAGGGATACGATGCTTACTGGCTCGTTAGGGAGATTACGGATTTCTTCTCAGGCAACCCGGACTACATTGCAGTGGAACGGCGAGGGGTTTGTTCCGCTTGTTGGTGGAGGGCTGGGGGCTTCGAAGCCCGGAGTCAGAAAGGCAAAGAGCTTGAGAATTGTTGTTTACGAGGAGGATGTCTTCGATTTTGTCAGGACGGTCATAGACATCTACCGGGATTTCAGAGCTGAGAAAAAAGCAGAGGCAAGGTTCAAGAACTTCTTTGAGACTGCTGGATGTGAGTGGCTGAGAAGAGAAATCGAGATCAGAATGGGTGTTAAATTCGACATGGCTGATGATTTCAACTGCAATCCACCATCAGAGCACACTGAGGGCTTGCAGGACGATGGGAAGAACTACTATGCCCTTCCTGTGTTCGCAGGTATCCTCGACTCGGAAAAGCTGAGGTTCGTTGCTGAGGTGGCTGAGGAGTTTGATGGGGGAATCAGGCTCACACCATGGCAGAACGTTGTTTTCACCGATATTGACGACTTGAAGGCTTTGAAAGAAAGACTTTCCGAGAATTTCGACCTCAGCGCTCCAAGAATGCACATCGCCTGTGCATCCAACTTCTGCGGTAAGACGCTGGTGCACGCAAAGGACGTCCTCAGGCTCATTCCAGCGAGTGACAGATTTGTGGGGGTGAGCGGATGCAGCAACGCCTGTGCCTGCCATCCTCTGGCAGAAATCGGACTTTGCGGGAAAGTTAAAGCAGGAAATCAGCTCTACGACGTATTCATTCACGGCTGGAAGGAGGCTGAGAACCTGAGCGTTGAGGAGGCGGTTGAGCTCGTTAAAAAACATCTTGGTGATGGATATGGAGCTAAAGCTGATTAAAAAGGGAAATTTTTACGAGCTGGATTGCAGGAACATGGTCTGCCCCTATCCCGTGATTATGACCAAGCTCGCGATGCAGAAAGTTGACAGGCTTGAGGTTTTGACGAACAATCCTCCATCTGTGAGAAACATTGAGAAGATTGCAGAAAAAGGGGGGTGGAGAGTGGAAAAGAAGAGGGATGGAGAAGTTTGGAGAATCAGGATTTGGCGGTGATATTTAATAATTTATCAAGTATTTTTAGAAACATCTTAGGGGAAACAAAGATTTACCCCGTGCTGAAGGTGGAAGAGGAGTTGGGATTAAAGATAATGTCTTTACTGAAGAGTTCAGATGAAAGGCTAACAGTCCAGACACTGTCCAGAATATTGAACGAGGACAGAAAGAAGGTAACCAAGGCGCTTGATTTTCTGAGATCCATGGGTCTGGTCGAGTACGGTGGTGAAGCAGGGCACAGCTTCATAATGCTTAAGTAATTAAATTTTTTTATTTATTTGAAGATTTTAGGGGTAAATTATTACTTATTTTAGTTAAATATTTAAATTATGTTTTAGTTAAATATTTAAATTATGACCTCCAACGGCAGGTCGCTCTGGGTTTATGGTGTGCTGTTAGCAACGATAGCAGTATACGCGGCATACTTCCTCGGAGCTCACTACACGTTTACACACCTACCACCTGTGCCATCGGAGGTTTTGACAGAGAACGGAGAGGTACTTTTTACCGCAGAGGACATCAGAGATGGAAAATATCTTTCGCAGAAGTACGGTATTCAGGATTACGGGAGTATTCTCGGATTTGGAGGATACTTTGGGATAGACTACACAGCCTACATGGTAAAAATAATCAGCGACGAAGGTGGCGTAATCAAGAGCCCGCTAACCGACGGAAAAGTTTTAGTTTCAGAATCCTTTGCGAGGGGATACAGAAAGGGGATAAGCTACTTTGCTGAGCTCTTTGGTGATAGGGCGGAAGAAGTTGGACTCAAACCGAATTTGATAACTAACGGTGAAGAACTGAGAAAAATCGTGTCCTACTTCACGTGGAGTGCGATGATTGCTCTGGCTGGATACACAAATGGCTTTCCATACCAGCCAGGCGTTCTTGAGCCCACGGTTGATGTAACGGTCGGAACGTGGATTACCTTCTTTGCAATCTTGCTATCTGTAATGTTTGTTGCAGGTTTCCTGATAATGAAGTTCCTCGATTACTGGAACGACCCAAGAACTCCGATATCTCTTCCAGAACCAAAAAAGCGCAGAAGCTTGCCTTACTTGGAATGGTTCTCGCAGTTCTCGGTTTAGGCTTGCAGGGATTGCTCGGTGGTTATCTGATGCACAAATACGCCGAACCGGCGAGTCTTTACGGAATGGAAATAAACGCATTTTTCCCTTCAACGCGGCAAGGGCTCTGCACTACACCTTGGCAGTCCTTTGGATCGTTGTCAGCTGGGTCTCTTTTGCCCTATTCGTTCTGCCGTACTTTGGTGTGGATGTTTCAGAGAGAAAAGTTCTTGGAATACTCGGTCTGGGGGCTGTGGTATCGGTGGGCATTCTGGTGGGAATATACGCGAGCTACATGCAGCTTCTGCCCGATAATCTCTGGTTCTTGATAGGTGCACAGGGAAGGCCGGTGATAACCCAGGGAAGTGTCTGGTTAATTCTCGTAGCTGTGCTGGTGTTCTACATCGCTTACCTGTTTTACAAAGCCTCAGGAGTTGCAGCAGAACCTCTGAGACCGTTTGCCAGAATTCTTTCAATCGCCTTGGCAGGAACCGCCTTTGGAGCCTTCATAGGTGCTCTGCCAGTAACTCAACCATGGGACCACTTCACGGTTGACGAGTACTTCAGATGGATAACAATTCACTCCTTCGTGGAGGGTTTCTGGCCGCCAATAATAATCACGATACTGGTTTCGCTTCTCATTATAACGGGAATACTCCCTGTAAGACTTGGACTGGCAATCGTCGGGGTTGACGCTGTGCTTGAGATTGCAACGGGGATGATAGGTACCGCCCACCACTACTACTGGGGTGGACAGCCGACCTTCTGGCTCTACGTTGGAGCACTTTTCAGCACCCTTGAGGTGATACCGATCGGTTTTCTCATAGCTTACGCTCTCGTGATATGGAGGAAGGGTGAGATTACAAACGAACTGCAGAAGACGTTGCTGACCTTCATCCTCATCGCCGCCTTTGGCGGTGCTGTAGGAGTCGTCGCTTTCGGTGCGGGAATGATAAACATGCCTGTAATCAACTACTACATTCACGGCAGTCAGGGGACGATGATTCACGCCCACCTCGCAATGCCCCTCGCTTACGGAATTTCAACCATTCTAATGTGGGTAGTGGCGTTCTACCTCTCCGGAGCGTTTGGTACTGAATGGCTTCGGAGGCTAAGAGTTGCGGGGATAATATTTGCAGTGGGGTTCTATTTGCAGGTAACACTCTCTCTGGGTTTGATCATGCCAAAGCAGTTCTCAGTCGTCGTCGATAAGGGCTACTGGTCCATGAAGTCGCTTTTCACACCAGAATGGAGCGCCGGATTCTGGGCAAGAGAGGACATAATCTCACACGTGTGGTCGAGAATGCTCGGCGACCTTGTTTCAGCTGCGGCAATAGCTATATTCATAATTGCACTGCTGACGGGATTTTTGAAAGTGCTGAGAAGCAACCCTTAAACTTTTAATTTTTTAAACTAACTCTTCGGAACTCTCGAATTCAGGACGCCGTGGTTTGCATCTAACTGTTTTTATCTAACTCCGACAAGTTCCCCCAGCTTTCCTGTTTTATAACCTTCAAGATCGAGCATTACAGCTTCGAATCCAAGTTCTTTTAGCTTTCTGACAGTTTTTTCGATTATATCCTTATTCAGAAGCTTCTCAATCTCGTTTTCGCCAACTTCAATCACAGCTCTGCGACCTATTTTCCTCACCCTAACCTGTCTAACTCCGGCGATTTTGATGACGTAATTTTCAGCTTCGTCCACCATTTTCAGAGATTTTTCGTCAATTGGTGTGTTGAAGGGAATTCTCGAAGACAGGCAGGCTACACTTGGTTTATTCCAGAAAGAGTAACCCCTCTTCTTCGCTATCTCCCTAATCTCATCCTTAGAGAATCCAAAGATTGCCCAAGGGCTGTAAACGCCATCCAGTTCAATGACGGCTCTGTATCCCGGTCTGTGTCCTTGCAGCTCGCTCGCATTCGTTCCCTCGAAAACAGCCTCGTGTCCTTCACTTTCGGCAATGTTTTTCAGGGAGGTCAGAACCATCTTCTTGCAGAAGTAACATCTATCCTCGGTATTTCTGACAAAATTCTCGTCTTCAAGTTCGTTCAACCTGTAAAATCTGTGTTTCAAATTCAGCTCCTCTGCAATCCTTTTTGCTTCTCCCACCTCCCTCGAAGGGGTTGTTGGGGATATTACCGTCACAGCAAGAACATCCACAAGCTCGCTGGCCAATCCGGCTAAGGTTGAGCTGTCAACTCCTCCGCTGAAAGCCACAATTATCCTATCGAAGCCCGAAATGAACTTTTCCAGTTTTTTGAGCTTCACTTCACCCATATTTGATATGTGAGGTTTTTGAAGCTTATAAGGTTTATCTGCTATGGAAATATAATATAGAGTTTCTTTCCTTAAAAAATTAAAAATTCAGAGGTCTTTACCCACAACGGCTTTCATTCCCTTACCACCTTCACAATTTTCTCAGCCAGCTCTCTGACTTTCTCAAGGTCTGAATCCGCAGGCTTTGCCCTAACTTCAACAACCCCAAGAACTTCGAGGTTCAGCGAGGAGATTACTTCCTCAATCTGCTTCACAGCCCCTCCACCCCAGCCGAAAGAGCTCAGAACTGCCGCGTATCTGGCTGGTGGTCTCAGAGCTTTTACGAGATTGGCTGCAAAGAGGGCGAGAGGGTGCATACCTCCCAGCACAGTCGGAGTGCCGAGCACAATAGCTCTTGAGTCAACCAGGTCCTTTGCAATCTCGCCAATGTCCGCACTGGCTAAATTGTGAACGGCAACCTTCAAACCCTCCTTTATCAGCAGGTCAGTAAGCAGATTTACCATCCTCTCCGTCGAGCCCCACATACTGGTATAGACCACAAGCACCTTTTCCTCAGTTTCCCCGGCAGTCCATTTCTCGTATGCTGACAGGATTTTCTCGGGA
>DAINRD010000095.1:5762-6672 GCA_036742095.1 Archaeoglobus sp.
ATTTCTGTAAATCGGCCCGTGGCTGGGGGCTATCATGTTTATTTTCAGGCCTTTTATTTTCTCCAGAGCCTTCTTTCCCATTGTGCGGAAGGGCATCATTATTTCACCGAAGTATCTCTGGGCGTAGTAGAGAATCTCAGGCACATCGTCATCATAGAATCCGTAAGCTGTGTGACAGCCGAGAAAATCACATGGAAAGAGTATTCCATCCTCCACAAGGTATGTGAACATCGTTTCAGGCCAGTGAAGCCACGGTGCGTGGATGAAGCGGAGAGTTTTTCCGCCGAGGCTTATTTCTTCCCCATCCCCAACAACCCTCACCCTGCTTTCAGGAACATCGTAGTAGAACTTCGCCATCTCAGCACCCTTCTTTGTGGTTACCAGCAAAGCATCGCTGCTTTCCATGATAAAGGGTATCGCCCCTGCGTGGTCGGGTTCGGCGTGGTTCATAACAACGTAATCGATTTTTTCAGCATACCTTTCAATGTTCCGCCTGAGTGCGTCCTCAAACCCCGGGTTCACTGTGTCAATTAAAGCCACCTTCTCGTCAACAATCAGGTAGCTGTTGTAGCTCGTTCCCTGCGGGAGGGGAATCAGGGAGTCAAAAATTCTGCGATTCCAGTCCTTTGCACCAACCCAGTAAACGTTCTCAGCAATCTCCACACTATCACCCCCTTATTTTGTCAACGATTTTACCGGCTTCCGTGACAACACATCTACCTTTCAATCTCTCTACGCAGAAGCCAGCTTCGAGGACCTTGAGATGGTAGTCAAGCTGCTTTCTGCTCAGTGAAAGGTTCTGCATAATTTCCTCCTCAGTTTTGCCCTCATCCAGCATCCTAAGAATTTTCCTCCTGACGGGATTGCTAACAGCGTAGTTATACCTTTTGTGATACTCATCAGCCTTTTC
>DAINRD010000096.1:0-6658 GCA_036742095.1 Archaeoglobus sp.
CATTGCTCTGCCTTTCTCCTCAGATAAAAAAGCTTTATCTGCTTTTATGAAAGTAAAATTTCTATTGAAAAAAGGCGATAGATAACTTTATAAATTACAATAACCTAATTACAATAATGAGCATATACAGATTGGGAGGAGCTTTACTTGTAATCAGTCTCCTACCAGTTCTCATCGACAAATTCTATTACGATTTACCTGATATGTGGATACTCAGTGTCATATATCCATTTAATATTTTCCTTCTGATCGTCACAAGCCTGATGGCAATCTACCTTGTAAGAACCACAAAAGATGAAATTAAGGTTCTGTTTCTCACTGTATTTATTTTGGCGGCTTTGTTATCCCTATCCCTGTTGAGTGTCGGTCAGATGGTCTGGACGGCAAGAGGGTGGTCTTTAACCACCAAACATTTCCAGTACTTCTTTCCCATTTACTTACTCGCATCAGTCCCCATTCTTGGCTTTTTCGTCTGGAAAATCCTGAGAGAGTTCAGATACATGGCTGTTAAACACTTCCTTCCAGCAGTTTTCGCCGCTCCTGTTATTGTGGTCCTTAATTACCGGTTTTTCATAACTTCTGGGGTGTTGGACCTTGTGGATTTCCTGCAGCTTGAGACGTTATTGTGCGATTCAGTAATTCTCCTCCTCCTCTTCACCTTTGTAGCAGCCTACTTTAAAACGGAGTCAGCGACATACTTCAAATCTCTCTCCTTTTATTTCGGACTTAAGTACGCCTTTGACCTTTCGCTTCAGAACTCAATTAAGGGACTTTTGAGTTTTGATTACAGCATTGCAATTTTCACTGCCAGCAACGTAATTCTCCTCACGGTTGTTTATTATTTCTACAGGAGCGAAATAACATTCCTCAGCTACTACGACCTCGATGCGGAGAGGAAGAGATACGCCGAGCTGTATGCACAGGTAAACGAACTGCAGGAGATACTGAAACTCATAAACAGAATGCTCAGACACGACATCTTGAACAAACTTCAGATCATCTCTGGATACATTGAAGCCTACAAGATGACAAAAAATGAATCTCTTCTCGAAAAAGCTCTTGGGGCGGTAGATGAGAGCAGTGCTTACATTGAGAAGATTAGGGAGCTTGAAAAAATCGTGCTGACAAGAAGTGAGAAACTCACGCCTGTTAATGTGAGAAAGGTTGCAGAGGAGGTTGCAGAATCCTTCAACATTGAAGTAAATGTAAAGGGCGACTGTGTGGCCCTTGCAGATGAAGCCCTTTACTCTGTGCTGGAGAATCTCGTTAACAACGCCATCAAGCATGGGAAGACGAAAAAGGTTGACATCTGGCTGAGTGAATTCGAGGACAGTTGTGAGATCAGGGTTGTTGACTATGGGTTGGGGATTCCGTCAGAAATAAGGTGGCAGATTTTCAAGGAAAGTTTCAGGTATGGTGAGAGCGCGGGAAGTGGGCTTGGACTGTTCATTGTAAAGAGAATCGTTGACAGATATGGTGGGAGAATCTGGGTTGAGGAAACAAAACCCCACGGCGCAACTTTTGTGATAAGGTTAAAAGCCGCAAGGAAGAGTTTGAAGGGCGATGATGAAAGGGCCCCTCTGAAACTGTGATGAGGGTTTTGAGTCCTGAGCTCACTTAAATTTGCTCCAAAAGTGAGTTGCAGGCTGCAATGATTTTCTCATTTGCCCTTTTTATTGCTTCAAGCGGGTCAATTTTGTTTGTTCTCACGAAGATTTCAGGTTCTCCCACAAGAGGGTGGGGAATGTTGTATCTCGCTACAATTACATCCTCGTCCTCCACAAGGTAGTGCTGAAGCAGGTTGAGGTAGGTGTGCCCCTCTCCCTTGATGACGAGCCTTATGTAATCCTTCCCCATTTCAATGATTTTCAGCTCCATATCACCACTCCCCCTTCCCATAGTCACTGGAAATTTTTCTCTTCTCGACCCTCCCGCATTCAGGGCATTTAAGGATGTCGCCCTCCCTTCTCATCTCCACCTTGCAGAAGCTGCAGAGGGCCTTCAGAACTCCCATCTCTTTTTCCTTTGTTGAAAGTCTCAGGTTATCGCCGATAACCCTCGCCTTCAGGATGTCGAGGTAACCGACTGCCTCTGAAATATCCTTAATGTAATTCTCATCCACATTTGAAACGTGAAGTATCCCCACACCCCTGTTTGTCAAACTTCTGCTCTCTCCTTTTTTGCTTGAGACTTCAACAAGGGCAATGGAGTTTCTCAAATCTATAACTCTCCCCAGAACAACGTCTCCCCTGACTATTTCCGGAATTGGAGAGATGCTCTCAATGCTCGCCACCCTGTTTTTTATGACAAGTTTTCCAGCGACAGCTGCAAAAAGCACTCCGTCCTCTTCGTAAACCCCATCTCCTTTTACATATTCCTCAGTGGAACCTATTCTATCTCCCGGCATCACGACTTTCATTTTTCTCAATCCTGAATACTTCTACGGGTATATACTTAAATGCTTTTTCATGGAAAGAGTAGGTTTTCCTGAGCGGGATTGAGAAGTTCCACTGATGTGTCACTTCAAAGCCCTTCTCCTCCGAAACTCTTCTCACAAAATTAGCACTTCCTGCGGAATGGATTGTGTAGACAACCCTCGAAATTTCAAGGGCTTTCATGAGAAAGGGTCTGTCCGCATGCTTTTTCTGAATTCCAAAGGGAGGGTTCATTATTACCGTTACAGGCTCTCTAACCTGAAAATCCCTCACATCACTGAAAACAAAATCAGCTTCGGCACCCAGCATTTCTGCGTTTTCTTTGGCTATTTTTAACGCTTCAATGTCCATATCCACTCCGATTGCGTAATGGCCGAGAATCGAGCAGGCGATTGCAAGAATCCCCGTCCCGCATCCAAGGTCAACTACGGTGTTGAGGTCACCGTTGAGTTCAGCAGTTATGGCAAGAAAGGAGGCAAGAGAGGGGGGTGTGACGTACTGTTCAAGCCATATTTTTGGGTTTTGAAAGCCCTTCAACCTTTCGAGGATTATTTCAAGCTCTTTTTTCCTCATGCTTTCTCATGGATTACTCCAGCCGTCATTACAGCCTTAACATCCTCTAAATCCACTTCAGTGTCAACGCAACCCGTTTTGCGAAGTGGGACGCACTGATGTGGAATGTTCTTGATTGTGAGTCTCTCACTGGCCTCACAGAGTTCTGGAACGCACGCAACACCGAGGCAGGCGAAAATCCCGTCCATCCCCTTCAGAATTCTGTAAACCATACTCCCGCCGGGGACAATGTAAACATGCCTGTAACCCAATTTTTCTGCTGTAGCTATTATCTCTGCAATACTGCAGTTTCCACATCTCTGACAGACGTATCCCTTTTCCGTAAGTTCTGCCTGACAGTTTTTTGAGTTTCTAAGGCATTGCGGAAGGAATATAACCCTTCTCTCAACGGGTAATCTTTCCCATTCTTTTCTGTAGGCTCTGTTCTTGACGAGAATGTAAACGTAATCTGCAAGACCTTCATCCTCACCAAGGAATCTGAGTGCGGCTTTTATTGCATTTTTTGAGCTCAAGTCAGCACCTGTTGAAACCAGCCTTGATATGATTTTGTCTATCATTCGTAGAGGATTTTGTAGTGAGAATTTAAATTTTCCTTCAAAAATTTTTCAAATAGAAAATAAAAAATTTATCAGCTGCTTTGCCTCAGCAGCCTCCTGAGCAGCTTTCCTGTAGGTGTTCTGGGCAGAGGTTTGTCCGTGAACTCGATTATTCTCGGTAGCTTGTACTTGGCGATGTGCTTTTCAAGGAAGGCTAAAATGTCCTCCTTAAGCTTCTCGTCTGCAGTGTAGCCCTCCTTGACCCTAATTATGGCCTTCACCACCTGTCCCCTTATGCCCTCGGGGTCAGGAACACCTATGACTGCACACTCAGCCACTGCAGGATGGGTGTTGAGGGGCTGCTCTATCTCATCTGGCCCAATTCTGTAACCGCTGGACTTGATTAGGTCGTCATCTCTGGAGACGAAGTATATGTAGCCGTTTTCGTCCTTTCTGACGAAGTCTCCGAGAACGTTCCAGCCATTCCTTACACTCTTCAGCTGCTTTTCGCTCAGATCTCTGGACGGGTGATTCCAGTATCTGATTCCAGTCGGACCCTTGATGTACAAGCTCCCAACCTCATCCGCTCCGCACTCATTGCCAGTTTCGGGGTCAATTATTTTGGCTGCAGTCTCAGCACCCAAAGCTTCTCCACCGCCCGTGAAGAGCCTCAGACTGCTGATATCATATTTGTTCATGTACTCCTCCAGCTTGGGGTCGGCAAGAATCATTCTATAAGATGTGGGGAGTGAGGAAAAGACTGTGATGCCGTGCTCTTCCACGTACCTGAAGAAACTCTCTACAGTGAATCTCGGCCAGATGCTCGCTGCAGCACCGTGGAAGTAGGGTATTAGGCAGCCGTTGCCGTAACCCATCGCAAAGCTTACCGGAGCGGGCCCTCCAACGACGTCATCTGGTGTGAGCTTCCATACGTGCTTGCCCACAAGATAAACTGAGGATATCACGTTCTCAACGAAGTGCACACAGCCCTTTGGCAATCCCGTTGTGCCAGATGTGTAGAGAATCAGTGCTGGAGTTCCGATTTTAAGCGGAACTGGATCAAACTTTGCGCTCTCCGCCAGAACCTCTGAGAAGGGAATAAAGCCCTCCTTTTCCCCATCCATCACAACCATGGCCTTTGCCGTCTTAATCTCATCCTTGACCTCATTCACTGCCGGGAATACTCTCTCGTCACCGCTGACAAACAAGGCCTTAATTTCTGCGTTGCTCGAAACGAAAGATATTTCCTTTCCAGCCCACATTGGGTTCAGGGGAATCGCTCCAGCTTTCATTATACCGAAGTTCACTGCAATTGCTTCGGGCATGTTCCTTGTTCTGAAACCCACTCTGTCGTATGGCTTTACCCCAATTCCCACAAGGAAGTTGGCAATCTTGTTGCTCATCCTGTAGAGGTCTCTGTAGGTAACTCTCCTGTCTTCAAAGTAAATGGCAACTTTCCTTCCCCTTCCCTCCTTGATGTTCCTGTCCAGCAGCTCTTCCGCAAGGTTAAGCTCCTTTCTCTCTCCTATATACTCCTGAACCTCGTCCGGGATTATTATCTCAGGCCAGCTCTCCTTCGGCACCACATAATTCATTACATCCATCAAATCACCCCAAAACCTCCTTTATCTTATCCAGCGAATCCGGATTTTCCAGTGCTGAGGTGTCTCCAAGCTCCTGCTTGGCAACAACGGCCTTTATCAGCCTCCTCATAATCTTACCACTCCTCGTTCTTGGCAGGTCTGGAGCAAACACTACTCTGTCTGGCTTGAAGGGCTTTCCGAACTCATTGACGATTTTTTCAACAATCTCCTTCTCCAGCTCCTCACTCGGCTCGTAGCCGGGCTTTAGAGTTACGAAGACCCACACAACCTCTCCCTTCAGCTCGTGAGGCACTCCAATGCATGCAGACTCCTGAACAGCAGGAATGGAGTTTACGATGGTTTCAATCTCTGCCGGCCCCATCCTCTTTCCTGCGACCTTGATGACGTCATCTGCTCTGCCGAAGAGGAACCAGAAGCCATCCTCATCGACATAAGCCCAGTCTCCGTGATACCAGACTCCCTTCCACCTGCTCCAGTAGGTCTTCAGATACCTGTCAGGGTCCCTCCAGAAGCCTCTTGTCATTGAGGGAGCAGGCTTCTTGCAGACCAGATATCCAATCTGCTGCCTCACAGAGTTTCCAGCGTCGTCAAAAACGTCAATATCCATTCCCAAACCAGGATAGCCCAGGGTGGTGGGCTTCAGGGGCATTACAGGTGAGGGCAGCAGGAAGCATCCGAAAATCTCTGTTCCTCCTGAAAGATTGATTATGGGGCACCTCTCCTCCCCAACAACCTTCAGAAGCCACATCCACGTGTCGTGGTCTATCGGCTCTCCCGTGTTGCCCGTAGCCTTTAAACTGCTCAGGTCATGCTCCTTAACAGCCTCGTTTCCATACTTCTTCAGCAATCTGTAAACCGTCGCCGAACCACCAAGCTGAGTAATTTCGAACTCCTCAATCATCGCCCATATTCTGTCGGGCTTCGGATAGTCGGGGGCACCCTCAAAGAGAACGTGAGTCCCGCCGAGATGCTGAACTCCTATAATCTGCCACGGCCCCATCATCCAGCCTATGTCAGTGATCCAGAGAAAAACGTCGTCTGGCTTCAGATCCATGTTGAAGAAAATCTCCTTGCTGCTCTGCAATAGTGCTCCTGCATGCGACAAAACCACTCCTTTTGGCTTCCCAGTTGTGCCTGAGGTGTAGAGCAGCAAAGCGGCATCGTTGGGGCCCATTTCCACCGTCTCACACTTTCTGCTCTCCTTGATTTCATCCCAGTAAACATCCCTCTCTTCCTTCATCTCAACTTCAGTGTTCGCCCTGTTCACCACAACAACCTTCTCAACCTTCGTCCCCTCAAGGGCTCTGTCGAGTTCAGGCTTGAGAGGTACAGCCCTCCCTCTCCTGTAGCTGGCATCTGCTGTTACCACAACCTTTGCTTCTGAATCAGCAAGCCTCGTCTGAATTGCTGCAGAGCTGTAGCCGGAAAAGATTGGCATTGCAATGGCGCCGATTTTCATTGCAGCAAAGAGGGTAACAACGGTTTCGGGAAACATTGGAAGGTAGAGGGC
>DAINRD010000097.1:0-1917 GCA_036742095.1 Archaeoglobus sp.
GGGAGATGCGGTGCTTGAGGGCCTTGAGTCGGCGAGGAGGATAGTTGACAGCAGGGGAATTCTCATCGCTGACGTCGTGCTTGTGCCTTTGGAGGATGGAGACAGGTGCGAAATTCTGAAGAGGCACGGAAAGAAGGTTATAGCCATCGACCTCAACCCCCTGTCGAGAACTGCGAGAATGGCCGACGTAACCATCGTTGACAACATAATCAGGGCATTTCCAAAAATGGCTGAGATAGCTGAGGAAATGAGGAGCTGGGAAAAGGAGAAGCTGAAAAAAGTCGTTGAAAACTACGACAACTCAAAGGTTCTCGCTGAGGCTGTGGAGGGCATTATCCATTATCTGCAGAAGGTTAAAAAGGAGTTGCTCAGTCCCTGAATTTTCTGTCGATTATGTAGAAGGTGGCAGTCCCAGCAGCAACAAGCTCTCCTTCCTCGTTCCTCACCTCTCCGTAGCCAACCGTAACCTTTGAGCCGATGTGCATTGGCATTCCCACACCCACTATCTTTCCCTCCGTAACGGGCCTGATGTAGTGAATGTTGAGCTGTGCTGTCACTGCAGTTTTCCCCATCTTCACCACCTCCCTGTTGACGTTCAGACCAATGACTGAATCGAGCACGCTCGCAATTGCCCCACCGTGAGTGGTGCCGAGAGCCTGAAGATGTTTGCTCCCATCAATCTCCATCTCGACGACAACCCTGTCTCCCTGTATCTTCGGAACCATTCCTATGAGCCTGTACCACGGTGCAGAGCCAACAGCTTTCAAAAGCTCCTCAAACTCCTCCATAAAATTGAAGGGGAGGGAAATTTTTAATAATTTTGGATGTGGGCAGCAGCGCTTACCACTCAACGCTGATGGCGTTGTTGGGGCAGGATCTCACACAAGCGCCGCACTCCATGCAGGCATCCTCATCTACGTAAGCCTTGCTGCCGTTGAGGTGGATGGCGTTACCCTTGCACTCTGGAATGCAAAGCCCGCATCCGTCACACCTTGCCGCATCAATTACAGCAGGCATAAAATTTGATACATGTTTTCGAAAAATAAAATCAGGGAGGTTTTGAGGAAATTTTTCCAAACTTATATTTTATTAAGAACATTTATTAAATCTATAAAGGTTCTATCGTTTTTACTTAACAACGATAAATCGAGTTTACTAACGAATTTAGGTAGATCTCTTTTTTGGTATCTTCTCCCCTCCTTATTTCTAAGCCAGTTATTTAAAGCATCAGATGGTTTAGTGTGGCTACCGTAACGGATCCCCAATGATTTGCATATCCACTCTTCGACTTCATATTCAAAGATAACTACAACAACTTTGTCTTTGTATTCTGGTGGAACGTGAGATTCTGCTCTTTTCTGCTTTTCCTCTGGATTTCCATCTCCGTCAATAAAGAGTATCGCTCTATCAAATCCAAATATTAGAGATGCCTTAATAACTCGATCTATTTTTGGATTACAGTCTGCCGGAAGTTTGGATTGCTTAACTATTATATCCCTCGGGACCAGCTCTTCTTTTTTAAGAAGCTCTACAAGCTTTTCAAAAAATTCTGGACCGTGTTCATCTTCTACGAAGATTCTAAATTTCACCATACAACCAGCCTTCACTAAAAGTTATTCCAGCTTCTTTGAGCTTTTTCTTTATTTCTTCAGGATTTTTAATTCTTCTGAACTTCGTCTCTTCTGCGACTTTTTCAACGATAACTATGTCTTCGGGTTCAGACATGTCAACGACTACTGGCGAGTGAGTAGTGATTATGACTGTCGTATCGCATGATTTTAATTCATCCAATAGTTTTTCGAGAGTTTTTGGGTGTAGTGAGTTCTCAATTTCATCGATTATAAGCAAAAATGGCTCCAATTCCAAAGCTGAAAGGATTACGAGTAGCTTATATAATCCATCTGCTATGCAAACTGG
>DAINRD010000097.1:1960-6572 GCA_036742095.1 Archaeoglobus sp.
TTCGTATATTCTAAGATAAACTCTTTGGTCTTCCGTAATTGAAAATCCTATGTTGATATTAGGGAAAAGATATGACAGTATTGTTGAAATCCTTTCAGGCACTCTACTCTCCTTCAGATAAATGTTATATAAAATAGAATTCAGGTTGTTACCATCCACAGAAAGCCATTCTTCCTTTTTTAGTGGTGATGGTCGTTTAATTTCTTCTATATTTAGCTTAAGTACCAGTAATCGTGAAAATAATTCAGACAAATCTCCCAATAGGGCTGTAAATAAGGGTGCTGATATAGGAAATCTTTTTTGATCATTTGGAGATACTCTTTCCTTCAAAGTGTAAGGGGTGATTACAATTAGATAATAAATATCTCTTTCAGTAGTTTTTACGGGTAAAATGATAATTCCCCTGCGAGATAGTAGGGAATACGGGAACGTTCTTTCTTCACCAACAATACGCAATACTGAAGTCATGGATTCCACAAATATCGTTTGTTCCTTAAGTATTTTGACAATTCTTTCTTTGCTAAGTCTCTCAAACTTACGCCTTAATGGAGGAGGCATGAGAATCTCTCCCTTTGTGAGACGCTCCAGAACATCTGTCTGACTTAGTAGAAAATCTTCAGAATGTCTAATTGTTAGGATGTTTCCTTCCAACTCCAAGTTAAAAATCCCTTCAACTTCAAGTTTTTCCCTCAAAATATCGAATCTTCCACCTTTACCCGTAAAGGTAGTTTCAAAACTAACCTTATATACTTTCTCACCATATGGATAATCGAATAGAAGCTCCACTGTTATATCTAATTCCTCCCTTCTATTCCAGACAGCATTCTGATAACCCCACCAATATCTGAAAGGATTTATCTCTTTCTCAGCATAAATCTTCCTTAGGAGCAGAAACAAATCTACCAAGTTTGTTTTACCAGAAGAATTGGCACCAACTAACACATTAAAATTTCTAAGTTCAAGCTTACACTCTCTCAGGCTTTTGAAGTTTTTGATGTGGACTTCTCTAAGTTTTATCATACAATCTATAAAACCAGCACGAGTATTAATAAAGGTTTTTTCCGCTTTGGCTGTGCTGTGAGATTGCTTATTTTGAAGAGAGTGAGCAGCCAATCTGATGCTGTTGGGGCAAAGGAGGTGCAGCTTTACAGGCTGAACAGCCTTGAGATCAAGCTTCTCGTGGATCTGGGAGTTAAGCCAATGGACGCCCTTAAAGCAGCGACGATAAACGCTGCAACTTCGGCAGGTCTTGATGGGCTTACTGGCTCTCTCGATGCGAGAAATATGACCGACATAATCGTGGTGGATGAGAAACCGCTGGATAAGCCCGAACTGCTGGTTAACAGAAACAACATCAAAATGGTGATAAAAGAGGAGGAAATTGTAAAGCAGAGCTAAGGTACGAGCCTGTGCCTGTCCCTCGGGAATAGCACCGCTTCCCTTACATTTTTCAGGCCGAGCATTGACATTATAAGCCTCTCCGCACCAAGCCCCCAGCCCGCATGGGGCGGCATGCCGTAGCGGAAAGCTTCGAGATAGAAGCCAAAGCTCTCAGGCTCCATGCCCTTCGCCCTTATGCTCTCCACCAGCATGTTGTAGAGGTGTATTCTCTGAGCTCCGCTTGCAAGCTCAAGCCAGTCATGCATTAAGTCGAAGCTCTTGCTGATTTCTGGTCTGTCTTCGTAGGGCATCGCATAGAAGGGCTTTGATTCAGTGGGCCAGTCTGTGATGAAGTAAAGCCCTCCAATCTCCTCACCAACAAGCCTGAGGGCGTTGGTGCTCAGATCCTCCCCCCACGGAATCTCCTCTCCCTTCTTTGACGCAATCTCAACCGCCTCATCGTAGGTTACTCTGGGGAAAGGAAGCTCAGGCACTTCTAAGGAAACTTCGAGCCAGCTGAGATAGCGCTCGCACTTCTCAGCCACATCCTCGTAAACTCTCTGAACGAGCCTCTCAAGGACTTCCATGACTCCGTTGTGGTCGGTAAAGCTCATCTCAATGTCAATGGAGATCGCTTCATTGAGGTGGCGGGTGGTGTTGTGCTCCTCTGCCCTGAAAATCGGGCCAATCTCGAAAACTTTCTCAAAGCCAGCACCCATCAGGACCTGCTTGTAAAGCTGCGGACTCTGGTTGAGGAAAGCCTCCTTTTCAAAATAGCTTATTGGAAAAAGCTCCGTTCCTCCCTCCGTGGCAGTTGAGACGATTTTTGGCGTGTGCACCTCAATGAAACCTTCCCCCGACAGAAATTCTCTCACGCTCTGCATCACCTGATGCCTTATCCTGAATATGGCCTGTACTCTCGGCCTTCTCAAATCCATGAAGCGGTGGTCGAGGCGAGTGTCAAGCTCTGCTGGAACTTTATCAGTAACCTCAAGGGGGAGAGGGGCATCAGCTTCGTTAAGAACCTCAATGGATTCCGGGATAATCTCCACACCACCCGGAGCCTTTCCCTCTTTTCTTACCTCCCCCGTAACCGCAACAACGCTCTCCCTCCTGACCTTCTTTGCCAGCTTGAAAACCTGCTTGCTGACGAACTTTCTGGGGAGAGTAATCTGCACGATTCCTTCTCTGTCCCTCAGCAGGATAAAAACCAATCCTCCAAGATCGCGAATTTCGTGAATCCATCCATACAGCGTGACCTTCTGACCTTCCATCTCAGGCTTTATTTCGGCAGTGTGAACTCGCATGCTTTTACACCTTCAGGCAGTTTTTTAAGTTTAGCCTCAAAGCTCCAAGATGCTTATCTCCCCGTCCTCGACTATGGCGTAAGTCCTCCTGCCCGTCAGGTAGCCGCAAACCTCTCCGGGATTGAGGAGGTTGTCTGCCTTCAAAACTTCATGCGTGTGGCCGAAGACAACGAGAGTGTCGAGCTTTTTCAGCACCTCCAGCACTCTGCTGTCTGTGCCGTGGTAAACCACTCCGCCCGGAAACTCCACGATGTCGCCAATCTCCCAGCTGTTCCGCTCCGCAATCTGCGTGAGAATTCTTCTTTCACCATCGTTGTTTCCAAAGGCTACATAAAGCTTCACTCCAAGCCTTTCAAACTCCTTCAGGGAGAAGGGGGCAATCACGTCGCCCGCATGCACTAAAAACTCCAGCTTCTCTCTGCTCAGGGCATCAACAAGCTCCTTCACCGCTGAAAGGTTGTCGTGCGTGTCACTAACAACGGCGAACCTCATGATGTTTGTTCGACAGAGGAAAGAATAACTTTACTCAAGGATGAACTGCCAGCGCCTCTGCATCATCGGAACACTTCCGAAGGCATCCCTCTTTACCAGCATCAGCTCCCCTATTTCGAACTCCTGCAAAAACCAGCGCATGTTGAGCAGAAGGCAGCCCGGAATTCTTACGCTGGCGATTTCAGAAAGTCTGTAAGCAGTTTGAAGGTAATCGCCCAAGCTCTCCGCCCTCTCAACGTCAAGCCTCTTTAAAAGCTCTGTGTTCTCTCTGTATATGGAGAGGGGCTGCAAGAAAAGCTCGTCAGCCTGCGAAGCAATCTCGGCAATCCTTTCGAGCTCCTTGTCATTAATACCCGGCATGAAAACCGTCCTGACGACTGTGTAAGTCTGTTCGGACATTTTTTCGATGTTTTTCACGACCTTCTCGAAAAGGTCTCTCCCTGTAATCTCAGCGTAGCTCTCCCTGCTACCAGCATCGAGGCTGATCATGACTATGTCCGCCTCACTGCCGAGGATTTCTGGCTCAAGGAGGGTTCCGTTGGTCTGGATGTCAATCCTCACTTCCCCAAACCTTTCTCTGAGCTTTCTGATGATTTCTACAACTCTGGACGTGCCAACAACGAAAGGCTCACCGTACTGCGATATGGTGATGGCTTTGGGATTTAAAGAGCCGTAGTAGCCCGGCTTTGGGGCGGTGCCTTTAAGCTGTGCAACTCTGGAGTAGCAGAAGATGCATCGCAGGTTGCAGGAGGGCGTAACTTCGTAGCTTGGATGATGCACTGGATTTTCAGCATTCTCGTCAGTGCCTTCGCAGTGGATGCAGTGAGCTGGATATGGAAGGGATTCCAGGAACTTTCTGATTTCTGCCACGTTTACTATCATAGCTTATCAAAAAGCTTAACCACAAACTCTGCAAGCCTTACGGCATCGTCCTTTGTCTTCATTATGGTGTTCGTGGCCACACTTTTCTCCACCATGCCTCTGTCAGCTTCATCAACCACCAGAAGGTCGAGGAAGTCTGCATAAACCTCCGCGACACCTCTTGCAGACACTTCATAGCCCTTCGCCCTCATTAGCTTCCCCGCAGGCCCGCTAACAGCCTTCTCTCCCACTATGGGGGAGATTGCCACGACCTTTTTATCCCTCAACCTCTCCCTGAAGTCCTCAACACTCAGAATCGGCATAATGCTTGTAATTGGATTGCTCGGGCCTATCAGCACCTCCTTTTCCCTCCTTAGCCTCTCCCTAACCTCATCAGGAATTCTTGTCCTCTCTATTCCCTTGAAGTAAACGTCCCTCACTTCAGGCTCTCCCCTCCTGAGAACCCAGAACTCCTGAAAGTGCATCTCTCCCTCATCTGTCACGACGATGGTGGAAACGTCCTCCTCGCACATCGGAAATATTTCCTGCATTACACCATAAGCCTCCGCAAC
>DAINRD010000098.1:0-402 GCA_036742095.1 Archaeoglobus sp.
CAACAGCGCTGATAATCGCATCTCCATTTTCTGCAAGCTTTTCCATTAGTTTCATCAGCACGTCAGCAGCCTTGTTTTCATAATCGGCAATCATACAGGCTCACCTCTGGCTTTAAATTTAAATTTTATCTTTTGTCACATCTTCTGAAATATTATAGTTTGTTATTATTTTTTTAAATCCAAAAACTTTATATAGGACACTAATTTTATGATTTTAAAATATTAAGAATATTAGACAAAAATCTTATAAACGCATCCATTACTACTTTCATGCCTGAAATGCTCCTGTATGGTAGCGTAAAAAGTACATTTTTGGGGTGGTAAAGGATGGTCAAAACTGAATTTGGCAGATTGCAGGAACACCCGATAGTCGATTTTAAGAGGGGCAGAGAGGTAACAATC
>DAINRD010000098.1:412-3310 GCA_036742095.1 Archaeoglobus sp.
AAGTACCACAGACCGAGGGGATTCTTCTGCGCCATAGGCAAGTGCTCAGCCTGCATGATGGAGGTTGATGGCATTCCGAACGTCAGAACTTGCAAGGTTTACGTCAGGGATGGGATGCAGATAAGAACTCAGAGCGGAATGCCGGACGCTGAGAAAGATGTTTTCTCGATTCTCGATGACGTGATTGACAAGGTTTTCCCTCACGGCAGCCACTACAGCAAGTTCACGACATCAAAGAAAGCAAGGGAGTTCATGGTTAAGAGAATGAGGAAGTTTACTGGTTTCGGCAACCCGCCAAAGGCAGTATTTCAGGGAAAGGCGGAACTTGAGGAAATTGAGACTGATGTTCTAGTAGTGGGTGGCGGTCCGGGAGGGATGTCGGCTGCGATAAACGCAGGAAAGTACGGGGCTAAGGTTCTGCTCGTCGATGAGAACCCATTCCTTGGCGGGCAGCTTGTAAAGCAGACGCACCGCTTCTTCGGATCTGCCAAAGAGAGGGCAGGGACGAGGGGAATTAGGATTTCGCAGATTCTTGAGGAGGAGCTTAACAGCATTGAGAACGTTGAAGTGAGGAAGGAAACGAGGGTTTTTGGAATCTACAACGGTGAGGCGGGGGCTTATCAGAGGTTAAACGACGATGAGGGCAAGCTTTTGAGGATTAAGGCCAAGAAGATTGTCGTCGCAACTGGAGCTTACGAGAGAACGCTGATTTTTGAGAACAACGACCTTCCGGGAGTTTACGGTGCTGGAGGCGTGCAGACGCTGATGAACGTTTACGGAATAAAGCCGGGCAACATGGGGCTTATTGTTGGTTCAGGCAATGTGGGACTTATCCTCACCTACCAGCTAATGCAGGCTGGAGTTAACGTTGCGGCCATTGTTGAGGCGATGCCCCGCATTGGAGGCTACTTCGTCCATGCGGCAAAGGTCAGAAGGCTGGGAGTACCGATTTACGTGAGACACACGATTCTCAAAGCAATAGGCAGGAAGAGCGTTGAGGGGGCCGTGATTGCCCAGCTCGACGACAGGTGGCAGCCAATTCCCGGCACCGAGAAGGAAATCGAGTGTGACTTCATATGCGTTGCTGTCGGTTTATCGCCAACTCACGAACTGCTCTATCAGGCTGGCTGCGAGATGAAGTTCGTGCCAGAGCTTGGAGGGATAGTTCCTCTCAGGACGAGGTTCAATGAAACGAGCGTCAAGGGTCTTTACGTTGCAGGAGACGTAGCTGGAATTGAGGAAGCCACCGCTGCTATCATGGAGGGCAGGATAGCTGGAATACATGCGGCAGTAACACTCGGCTATGGTGGAGAGGAGGCAAAGAAGGAGCTTGAGGAAGCAGTCAAGGAAATAGAGGAGTTCAGAGCAGGGCCATTCGGGGAGAGAATCGTTTGTGGAATAGAGAAGTGCATACTTGAGAGCGAGGTGATGCTGTGACCAAATATCTGGAAAGAGGATACCTTGAGAAGGACGAGCTCCCACCATTTCCGAGCGAGGAAAGGCTGAAGAAGAAGGCCGTTGCCTACATCGAGTGCCCCCAGCCCATTCCATGCAGCCCCTGCTTTGAATCCTGCCCCGCAAACGCCATTGAGATGAATAACATCAACGACCCGCCCAAGGTTGACTACGAGAAGTGCACGGGCTGCATGAAGTGCATTCGTGTTTGCCCGGGCCTTGCAATCTTCTTGCTCAGACTCAGAGATGACGGCAAGGGAGAAGTAACTCTGCAATACGAGTTCCTGCCATGGCTGGAGAAGGGGGATAGAGTGAAGCTATACAACAGGAAAGGCGAAGAGATAGGCGAGGGAGTGGTCAACTGGGTTCTGCCGCCAGAGAGGAACGATAACACCTCACTCGTCAGAGTTGAAGTTCCTGCAGAGCTGATTTTCGAAGTCAGGGCTGTGAGGCCAGTGGGGTGATAGTGTGAAGGACAGGAGGGTTGTATGCAGGTGTGAGGATCTGACCGAGGAGGAGATAATCCACGCCATCGAGCTTGGCTACGACGACCTTGAGAGTCTCAAGAGATTCACAGGGGCAACAACAGGCCCGTGTCAGGGTAAGGGATGTCTGATGCACATCCTCAGAATACTCAGCCAGAAGACTGGCAAGAGTGTTGATGAGATTGGCGTAACTACGCAGAGGCAGCCCGTAAATCCGGTCCCGCTTTACATACTCGCTGCAGGAAAGGGTGATAAAGAATGAAGGTCGTAGTCATCGGTGGAGGAGTTGCGGGGCTTTCCGCAGCGTACTTTCTGGCAAAGCGGGGAGCAGAGGTCAGGGTTTTCGAGCAGAAGTATCTGCTTTACGGAGCGAGCGGAAGGAACTCAGGTGGTTTGACTGCCCAGTTCACAAATGATGCTCTGATAAAGCTGGCAAAGAGAACGCTTGAGCTTTACGATGAACTTCAGTCAGAGGTTGGGTTCAACTTCCTGTTGAGAAGGGACGGCTACGTCAAGATTGCGGGCAAGGGTGAGGAGGCGAGGCTCAGAGAAGAGGTGGAGTTTCAGAGAAAGGCTGGGGTTAGGGTAAAGATGGTTGAACCTGAATTCGTTAAGGAGCTGTTCCCCGACATAAACACCTCAGCCTTCACCGCTGCAAGCTACTTTGCCGAAGGTGGAGTCGTTTTTCCATGGCCCGTTGTGTGGGGGCTGGCGAAGGGATGCAGGGAGCTTGGCGTGGAGATTTACGACTACACCCCGGCAAGTGTTGAGGTTAGAGGCAACGAGCTGGTTGTGAAGGCCAACGGAGAGAGCTTTAAGGTGGACTACGTCGTCAACGCTGCTGGGGCGTGGAGCAACGAGATAAGCAAGCAGGCAGGAGTTGAGCTGAACAACAAGGTTTTCAGGGAGGAGATATGCGTAACTGAAAGCCTCAAGCCCTACCTCGACACCTGCATAA
>DAINRD010000098.1:3320-6508 GCA_036742095.1 Archaeoglobus sp.
CGCAAAGAGGCTGACAGAGATCGTGCCGAAGCTGAGAGGGATGGCGGTGCTGAGACAGTGGGCGGGGCTCTACGACGTTGGCAGGAACGGGATGCCTGTAATTGGACAGACCAAAGTTAAGGGATTCGTCCAGCTCAACGGCTTTGGCAGAAACGGCATGTCCCTCGCCTTGGCTGCAGGAGAGGGTGTGGCGGAGCTGATAGTAAAGGGAAGAAGCCCGATTGTTGAGCCCTTCAAACCTTAATTTTTGTATTACATTTGTAACACAAACCTAAACCTTTTTTCTCTTTCGAATTCAGCTTCTACATGAGCTACTGGTTTGTTAAGGGGGAAAGCGATATCCTTGAGCTGGCAAAAGGCAGGGCAGCCTTTGTCCTTGTCATCGGAAACACCAAGACTGCGAACATTGAAGGGATAACGGTCGCTGGAGCAAATCCTGAGCTGATAAAGTACACACCACCAGCAGATGCGGAGCTTCTCTACCACGGGAAGTGCCTCTCCATTGAAGGTGTGCCTGCAACGCCAGATGGAAAGCCAACTCCGGCGCTGATAACCTACACCGCCCTACGCCTTACCTCCATTCCATTTCTTGTCGTAAACTCCGGCCTGATGGTTCCGCCAAAAATTCCCTACATCGACCTCAACGCGCCAGTTGGGGAGAACATCGCTGAAAGCAGAGCGATGGACAGAGAGAGGGTTGAGGAGGTTTTGGAGAGGGCTAAGATTGTCGGAAAACAGCTATCAAAGCTTTCAGACGTTCTGATTGTTGGGGAGAGCATTCCCGCAGGAACGACGACTGCCGCAGCAGTACTGAAGGCTCTTGGCCTTAAAGCAGCGGTTTCATCCAGCATGCCCGAAAACCCGGTTGAGCTGAAGAGGAAGGTCGTTGAGAAGGCTGTGGAGAGAGTTGAGAGTGACGAGCCCATTGAGGTTCTCTCTGCCGTTGGCGACCCGGTAATGGTGGGTGTCGCAGGAATTGCTCTCGGCTCAGAGAAACCAGTAATCTTGGCAGGAGGAACTCAGATGGTGGCGATTTCCAACCTCATAGCCAGAATGGGAGAAGTAGAGGCCATCATAGCCACCACCAAGTACGTTGCCAGCGACAGCACTGCAGACCTCTCCCTCTCTCCCTTCCCCGTCATAGCCGCAGACCCAATGCTCGGAAAATCGCAATATCCGGGATTGAGAGCCTACGAGGAGGGCTTTGTTAAGGAAGGCGTCGGAGCTGGCGGGATGACTTTTGTGGCTTATGCACGTGGCATAACTCCTGAAGAATTCCTGAAGGAAGTTGAGATGGACTACGAAAGAATAGTTCTTTAGCTTCACATTTTTTGCAATTTTCTCTCGCTTTAACCAAAAAATTTAAATAGGTTCAATTATCAAACATTAAAATAATGTCGCAATTTATTCTCCTGAAACTCAATCCGAGGGGAAAAATTATCGATGTACGTGGTTTGCCGTCGGGGATAAAAGGTAAGTACTTTGATGAAGTTTTTAAAGTTGAGGAGGAGGAAGAATTTTCAGTGGTAAAATATAACGGTTCTGTATTCAAAATGTCCAAAATTGAGCTTGAAGATTGTGAAATTTGCCTCCTCGTTCCTGAAATGCAGGGTAATCCAGTTGACCTCCTTCCAGTGGGAGTTGCAATCATACAGGATGGTGAAGTTATCTACTCAAATAATCTCTTTTCTGAATTGGTTGGAGACCGTTTTTACAGTTTTGAATTCCAGAATTTTATTTCAAGAATTTTCAGCGAATGTCTGATGGCGAATGAAGTCAGAAAAGAGCTTGAAATTCAGGAAAATGGTGAAGAAAGAAAGTTGAAGTTAATTGCCTCCAGAGGTAACTACCTGGGAAGAGACGCCGTATTGTGCGTTCTTTACGATATCACGAAGGAGAAAGAGTTTGAAAACCTCTTTTTCACCCTCACAAATCAGGCTTTTGTCGTTGTCTACATTATTCAGGACGGAAAGTTCGTTTTTGTCAACGAAATGAGCACCCAACTTGGGTATTCACTGGAAGAGCTGTACAGGATGGACCCCTTTGAGCTCGTCCATCCTGAAGACCGGGAGAGAATTATCGACAACTACGTCAGAAGAATAGCTGGAGAATACGTTGAAGTTCCCTCAAAGTTCAGGCTAATAGCAAAAGATGGAAGAATTTTTTATGTTGATGCAATTGCTGTCAGAGTTATTTTTGGGGGAAGACCTGCAGTCATGGGAATGCTTATTGACAGGACAAAGGAAATGGAGGCTCAGGAGAAGTTGAGGATGTATGAGAGATTTTTCCAGCAGTCAAAGGACATGTTCTTTATTTTGGATAGGGATGGTAGGTTTATCGACCTGAGCATGAGCTACGAGGAGATTCTTGGCTACTCCAAGGATGAGTTGCTGGGTAACACTTCAAGGCTCATTGCTCACGAAGAAGATTTGCCCATTTTAAGGGAAAACTTTAGCAAGATTCTTCAGGGAGAGAGTGTTAAGTTTACCTTCAGAGTTAAAACAAAGAAGGGTGAGGAAAGATTTGTCGAAGTGGTTGAGTGGCCTGTTTTCAGAAACGGGATTGTTGTTGGTGCTGAAGGGGTTCTGAGAGACATAACAGACAGACTTACCACAGAGGACGAGCTCAAGAAAACGAATCAGCTACTTAGAACAATCAGTGAGATTAATGAATTCATTTTGAGAGAGAGGGATGAATACGCTCTGCTTTCGAAGGTTTGCCGCTTCTTTTCCAAAATTAGAGAGGTTGACGCATGGGCGTGGATTAAAGAGGGGGAAAAGCTTCTCAAAGCAACCCCTCTATCCCCAAATTGCGACCTTGCCGAAAAGGCGAAATTCGGAAACACCAAGTATGAAAGGTGTGACTGCCATCAGAGCAGGGATTTTAGCCTTGGAATCCCGATAAGACACAATGGAAACGTCTTTGGTGTGCTTGTTCTGTGTTCCGTTGGCGAGTTGACAGATAACGAAATAAAAATCCTCGAAGAACTTGGAGAGAACCTTGGATTCGCCATATCTTCTTACAGAGCTGAAAGAGACAGGAAAATTGCCTTCAATCTTCTTCTCGAAAACCTTGACCAGCTTGAAGCCCTTGCAGATAAGCTCAGAAACCCAGTGGCAATTATATCAGGATTCCTGGAGATAAGAGATGACATAGGCCACGAAAGAGCTTTTGAGGAAATAGAAAAG
>DAINRD010000099.1:0-6375 GCA_036742095.1 Archaeoglobus sp.
GCGGGCAAAGTGGTAGATTACGGCAGATGTGAGGAAAAAGGTTGCAAGCCATGCATTGAGGGGTACGTGGTGGAGAAGGTCGAAGGTCGCCTTTAAGGCGAGAATGGATGGGAATACACACCCACCAAGGTTTACTGCCACAATAATTTTCTGTCTTCTTCTTACAGCATAGATTAGCCCAAAAATCCTGTATGTTGTTTCATACTCCACCCCCTCTTTCTCGTAGAGGGGGATATTCACAAAGCTCCCCACCAGAATGAACAGGAAAATTAGCATCGCAGTGTTGGCGTTAACTCCAAAAACAACCTGAAAAACAGCAGTGCCTGTAAATACAAACATCAGAAGCAGAAGAGGGATGACAATAAGCAGTACAAATAAGGGGAGAATTAGTGGCGGGAAAAGGTAATCCCTCATCTAACTCTTCTTCTGTCCACCACTATGAAGTCCTTGAGCGACCTCACACACTCAAAGGGGATTATATAAAGACCTTCCTCCTTCTTAAAATCGGGAATCTCATTCTCAGGCCTCACCAGTAGGTTTACGATACTCCCTGTTTTGAAGTCCACGGTTATGTTGTAAAGCGTTCCCACCACAGTACCATCCGTCAGCACTACAGACTTTCTCGCAAGGCTTCTCGCTGGAACGTACATGTTCTTAATTTTCAATCAAACCTTATAAATTTTTTCTGGTAGGGATGCGTGTTAATGCCTTTCGTTTGTAAAAGAAAACTGATGACAAATTCAGGCCAGCAAAGCTTAAAGGTTTCAGATTGAATCAGTTTAAATGATTGCCAAAATCCATTACGACCGTGGAACAGTTATTGTGAAGGGTGATGTTCACGTTCCCCAGGCCAAGTATGACCAGAGAATTAACGCTTACAGAGCACTTGCATATCGATATAGAGACATTATCGAGTATTTTGAAGAGAACGGAATTGATTATGAAGACTATGCACCGTCGCCTATTCCCGCTCCTTACTTCGATGCGGAAATCAGTCTGAGGGAGTATCAGGAGAAGGCTTTGGAGAGGTGGCTGGCTGACAGAAGGGGATGCATCGTCCTCCCCACCGGATCAGGAAAAACTCATGTTGCCTTAGCTGCGATAAACGAGCTCTCAGTGGCAACGCTGATTGTCGTCCCAACTCTTGCCCTTATAGACCAGTGGAAGGAGAAGCTCGGCATTTTTGGAGAGGAAAACGTGGGGGAGTTCAGCGGGAGAGCGAAGGAGATGAAACCAATAACCGTTGCAACCTACGACTCTGCCTACGCCAATGCAGAGACTTTCGGTAACAGGTTCATGCTGCTCGTCTTTGATGAGGTTCATCACCTGCCATCTGAATCCTACATACAGATTGCCCAGATGTCAATAGCCCCCTTCAGACTTGGCCTGACGGCAACCTTTGAAAGGGAGGATGGAAGACATGAGCTTCTAAAGGAGGTTGTTGGGGGGAAGATTTACGAGCTTTTGCCAGACAGCCTTGCAGGGAAGCATCTGGCAAACTACACCATTAAGAGAATTTACATTCCCTTAGATGACAAGGAAAAAGAAGAATATGAGAAAAGAGAGAGAATTTACAGGGGATATTTGAAAGCAAGGGGAATTAAGCTCAGGAGACTGGAGGATTTTAATAAAGTTATTATGGCTTCGGGCTATGACCCAAGGGCTTACGAGGCACTGAGAGCGTGGGATGAGGCGAGGAAGATTGCCTTTAACTCGAAAAACAAGATCAAAAAGCTCAGAGAGATACTTGAAAGGCACAAAAAGGACAGAATAATAATCTTCACACGACACAATGAGCTTGTTTACAGAATCTCCAAGATTTTTCTCATCCCAGCCATAACACACCGAACTCCCAGCGATGAGAGGGAGGAGATATTGCAGGGATTCAGAACGGGGAGATTCAGGGCAATTGTAAGCAGTCAGGTTCTCGACGAGGGAATTGATGTCCCCGATGCCAATATCGGTGTTATTATGAGCGGTAGCGGAAGTGCGAGGGAGTACATCCAGCGGCTTGGAAGAATTCTCCGACCATCCAAGGGGAAGAAGGAAGCAATTCTCTACGAGCTCATATCGAGGGGAACGGCGGAGGTTAGGACTGCAAGGAGGAGGAAGAATGCTGCCAAAGGAACTTCTTGATGTGAGAAAAATCAAGGGAAGGATTCTGCCAAAATTTTCGGATGAGAGGGACTATGAGCTGGCGGAGAAAGTTATATGGATTTTTAGAAGGGGGGTGGGTAAGAAATACGGAAAACTGCTCACTCTTGCAAAGGAGCTTGAAGATGCAAAGAATTTCAAGAAGGTGAGGGGTTTCGTGAGGGTTCTTGAGAACCACTGCATTCAAAGAAGCTGCGCTTTTGACGTTGATACTGACATCGACCCAAGAAAGGTGAGGATGCTCCTTTTCGAGCACGGCTTTGTAACCTCCAAGAGTGAGAGGGACAGAGTTCTGGAGTATGCAGCCAGATACTTCAACACCACTCCAGATGTCGTGGAGAGGGCTATGTATGCGGACAGAGATGAGGAACTCATTCTTACAAATTTCACCCCGATAACTCCTGAAAACCTGATAAGGCTCTACAACCTCTCCCTTCTCCAGACAACTCTTTTTAACGCTTTGAGACTTACCTTCTGGATTTCAGACAACCACAAGAACGTTTTCAGGGCGATTAAGCGACTTGGTCTGATGTACGACCTGTACGAGGATAACGGAAAGATGATGGTTGATGTTACTGGAGCAGCTTCGCTCATCAAGATGACAAGGAAGTACGGAGTGTCGTTTGCCAGATTAATTCCGCAAATAATCACAGCCAGTAACTGGTTTATCAGGGCTGAAATTCTGGATTTTGACAGGATTTACATTATGGAACTTGACGACAGAATGAGAAATTTACTTCCAGATGTGGAGGAGCAGGTTGAGCACGACTCCTCCCTTGAAGAGGAATTCTCAAGGAAGATGAGCATGCTTGGCTATGAGATAGAGAGGGAACCAGACGTAGTTAAGGCAGGGAGATACGCTTTCATACCTGATTTTGCGGTGAAATTGGGGGAAAAGAAGGTTTACGTTGAGATTGCTGGGTTCTGGACAAGGGAGTATATGGAGAAGAAAATTGAGAAAATAAGGGAGGCCTCGGTGCCAATTATCGTAATTGCAAGAGAAGATTTTGGTGAGGGTGGCGAGCTGGTGGATGATAGTAAGATTGTGGTAAAATTCACAAAAAATATACCATACGGGGAGGTTATTAAGGCTATAAAGCGATTCAGGGAGGAGAAAAAGATTGAAGGGGATGTTGTTGAGCTGGAAGGCTTTGCTGAGGTGCCAGAAGGTTACGTACTGGCGGGAAAGTATGCTGTAAGGGAAGAGCTTTTTGCTGAAATAAAAAAGGAGATCGATTCCGCGAACCCAGCAACTCTTGACGGGTTGAGGGAGATACTTCAGAAGTACGGACTTGGTGAGAGTGCTATCTCTGCTTTCGGATACAGAGTGAAGTGGATTGGTCTGGGGGAGGCGAGATTGGAACGGGTCGATGAAACTTAGTCTTGGTCAATTTTCCTTGGCAACCCCTCCCTTGCCCCCACCTTTTCAATGCATTTCCCTGCAACAAAATTTCCGAGTTTTCCGCACTCCTCTACGTCTTTGCCATTGAGATAACCGTAGAGGAATCCAGCGTTGAAAGCGTCTCCCGCTCCGGTGGTATCAACAACCTTCACACTCAGGGGTTTTACAACAAACTCCCTGTCAGCTTTCTTTATCCAGCAGCCTTCAGAACCGAGCTTTACAGCCACGATTTCAACACCCATTCCGATGCATTGCTCTGCAGCCTCTTTGTAGCTGGTTGAAAACAGCATTTCCAGCTCCTGCCTGTTTGGCAGGAATATCGTCGTTCTCCTAAGGATTTTCTCCATATCCTGAAGTCCTCTCTCGGCATAGGGCATGCCCGGGTCGAAGCTCACCTCATCAAACTCCTCAACAATCTTTTTCTGTGAGTTTAAAGAGTCGAGGCCGTTTTTGCAGATGAAGGAGGTGAGGTGTATCAGCCTGTACTTCTTTGCAGCATCGACGTCAATCTCGTTATAGCTTATGGTGTCGTTCACCCCGGGGTCAACGAGTATGGCTCTGTTTCCAGCCTCATCGACGAAAATCATCGCAGTACCACTTCTACCCTCTGCTTTGATGACCAGATCTGTGTTGACGTTCTCCCTGACAAAATCCCCCAAAAGTATCTTCCCCTCCTCGTCGCTCCCGACTTTTCCTATGTAGGCTGTCTCAATTCCGAGTCTTGAAAGACCAACAATGGTATTTGCCGCACTTCCTCCGGGGGAGAGCTTCAGGTCAATGACAAACCCCTCCTCGTCCTCTTTCGGTATCTTGTCAACTCTGTAAATCTTGTCGAGGTTAAGGGCGCCAAAACCCACCGCGCTACTCAAGGCTGATCGCCTCCGTGGGGCAAACGTCAACGCAAGCTCCGCATTCAGTGCAGATTTCCTCGTCAACGTGAGCATAGTCATTAAGTTCAATTGCTCCAACAGGACATTCATCAACACATGTTCCACAACCATCACACTTGGAAGAATCAACTGCAGCAGGCATGTGAAAAAATTGCAGTGCAGGTATTAAACATCTTCGTATTATTTCAAATCTGCAAGAAAAATTTATTTAGTATAATTTGAACTTTATTTCATGGTAGAAAAAGTAGCAAGGTTCGGCATAGAGAGACTGGACGAACTTCTGGGAGGAGGGCTTGACAGATACACGGAGAACCTCATCATTGGCAGAAGCGGGATAGGTAAGACAATCTTGGCAGCCCACTGGGCTGCAGAAGGGGCAAGAAATGACGAGACGGTTGTATATCTCTCAACGACCATGAACAAGAAGAACTGCGAGTTATACCTCGGCAAGTTTCCCTTTATGCAGGATGTTTATAAAAAGATTAAGTGGAGGTTCATCAGGGTTGACCCCAAGTTCCTGCTACCCCTCACGAGGGAGAAAATCGTAGAGGGGCTGATGGCAACTTTCGGGATGGATGGGAAAGATGTGGACAGGGTTGTTTTCGATTCCTGCACAGACCTCGAACTTGCCCTCGCTGACCCGGTTCTGTACAGAAGGGCCATTACTTTCATGTCCGACCTTTCCTATGAGTACGAGATTACCTCGCTCTGGGTTGAGGAGGCACCGATGTATGGAGAGTGGAGCAGCACGAAGAACATTGTTGACAGCGTTATATTCTTGAACCTTCTCAGAACACAGGAGGGATACAGCAGGGCAATGAGGATTCTCAAGAAGTACAGAACGAAAACACCTCTTGAGTGGATTCCGTACGAGATTACCGATGAGGGAGTGAAGATTCTGGATGGATACATACTTAGAAGGGACTATGAGTACGAATACAAACGCAGTTGAACTCATCAGGGAATCCATCGATAGAGGGGCTGAAATCGTTCTGGTCAAGGTTGACTCGAAGAAGTATGTCAAAGTGTCCCTCGAAATCATGAAGTATTTTACAGAGGTTGCAGAGGGAATCTTCGTTACCTTAAACCGCCCCTACTTCAGCCTGAAAAAGATGCTGACCAAAGAGGGCATTGACCTCAACAAACTCTACTTCATCGACTCAATTACACTTCAACTTGGCGGTCAAACCATTGACGAGGACAGGTGCTTCTACCTCACCTCTCCAGACCCCGTTCAGCTTCAGGTCACAATTGAGAGGGCGATGGATTTGGTCAGCTCGGACAACAGGTTCATTTACCTCGACTCTCTGTCCACAATATCGCTCTACAAGTCCTTCGAGACCCTCATCAAGTTCCTGAGACACCTCACGGGGAAAATGAGGTTAAAGGGGTTCATTGGAACCATTTTCACCATTGAAAAGGAGATGGACGACAACTACTACTCTCAAATTTCACTGATGTGTGATGAGGTGATTGAGGTTGACTGAGACCTTTCCAACGGGAATAGAGTTTCTGGACAAACAAATTGGTGGATTTCCCCCAGGTTTCATCATCTTTTACGAGAACGCAGGGGCGGGAGGAAGAGAGTTTGCAGCAACCTCAATGTTCAACAATTTTGGAAAATTTTCCATCCAATATCTCTCAGTTTCAAAACCCTCTGACGTTGTAAAGACTGAACTGAAAAAAATATTTCCAGAGAGGGGGGAAGAAACAGCGCTGGAAATCGTCAGTCTTGCAGATTTTTACTTTAAAGACACTCTCGTACCTCTGAAGTGGGTTTCAGACAGGAAAATGGCAATAGAATTGCTTAAAGGGGAGAAGAACGTTTTCACAAAGCTTGTAGAGTTTTTCGACATCGTAGAGCCTGGAAGTTACATCTTCATAGACTCGCTCACGGACTTGGCAAGGGCAGCAACAACCCGCTTCGGG
>DAINRD010000100.1:0-6373 GCA_036742095.1 Archaeoglobus sp.
CACGTGAACAGAAGGAAGGACGAGTACGGGCAGGAGAGGGCAAAGATTTTGCTCGACATCTTCGACGGCATAAGACAGAGGAGCAGAATTCCCGTCATGATAAAGATGAACGCCTGCGACTTCGTTCCCGGAGGGCTTGAAATTGATGAGGCTGTTAGTATTGCAAAGCTGCTCGATGATGCTGGCTTTGAGGCCATCGAGGTGAGCGGAGGGATGTACGAATCCATCTATCACAACCGTTACAACGTTGTCAGTCAGAAGGTGGCCAAAAGCGGGGAGGGATACTTCAGGGAATACGCCTTCAGGATAAAGGAGGCTGTTAGCATTCCCGTAATGGCAGTAGGAGGGATAAAAAGCAGGCAAACTGCAGAAATGCTGCTGAAAAAGGTGGACTTCGTTTCGATGTCCAGACCTCTGATCAGAGACCCCTACCTGCCGAAAAAGATGATGAATGGAGAGGTCGATGCTTCAGACTGCAAGTCCTGCAACCTCTGCCTCACGGCAATCTTCGAAGGAAAACCCCTGGCATGTTACGCTAAGAACGGAGAAACCTGAGTACTGCAGGTAAAATATCCGTAATCATACCTTTTTCTTTCCACTCCTCCTTCAATCCCGGCTTGTGGATTAAGCCGAAACCTACGGACTCCTCAAAGTAAAGCCCCCCATGAGCTCCCTTGTGGTCTGCCCTCTCAAATTCATATCCCCTCCTTGCTGCAATAACAAAGTCCCCACACCTCTCGCTCTTCAACAAACCCTTAACCCTCTCCCTGGCCATTGGATATTCCTCGCCAAACTCGTATTCGCTGAGAGGTAGTACCTCCTTTTCATCTGCCACGTAAATTTCGCCATTCCTTTTGAAGAAAACGTGCTCAACACTCTCAAATTCTCTCAAAGCTTCAAAAACCTTTTCTTCACGTTTAAGAGCGTAAATGTGGCACATCCTCGGCCCGCTTGGTGCGAATACCACATCGCCCTCCCTTCCTGTTCTCTGCCTGTACTCATGATAATCGATGTTGGTGAAGGCGTTGAGGCCGAACTCCTCAAACTCTTCCGCCAAATCAACGTGATACCTCTCACCCTCCTTCAGCCTCATCTGGCCGTGGTCGGTCACAACTGCTATGACAGGCTCAAAGTCCTTTTTAAGCTCCCTGTAGAGCTTCCCAAGCTCCTCGTCAGCATCTCTAATTGCATCCTCTGCAGAATCGTAGATAAAGGGCTTACCCTCCTCCCCCTCAAAGCTGTCAGGACCGAAAAGGTGCGATGCAGCATCTGTCTCCATGAACCACGTCACTCCGAACCTGCATCCAGCTCTCACAGCCCTGAGAGTGTTCCTCACAGCAACCTCATGCTGCAGAACGTGCAGCGGGAAGAGCTTCAAAATCAACTTTTTCAAGAAAGAGCTCCTCTTTCTCCCCCTGTGCCTCGCAAACCTCCTCAAAAACATAAGCCTGCTGGCAACAGCCACGCCTTTATCCTCTCCCGGAGAGATGAAGCTCATCTTCAGGTCTGCACCCTTTCTCACCAGATCAACGCTGAAAGTTCTCAAACCCAGACCCTTGGCCATCTCAAAGCCAGTCTTTGCAACAAGGTGCTCGTCGTTCAGATTTGTTGAGGCGTCAATCCAGTTGTCGGGCATGGTAAGTTCAAAATCGTATCCAACATACTCCCCTCTCGCCCTGTCAAACCAAGCCTGCCCTACAAGCCCGTGCTCCCCCGGAAATGCTGCCGTTGAAATGGAGGCGTGACCGCTAACTGTGGCAGAGGGAAAGACGGAGACACATTCATCAATCAAAAGAGACTCCTTTGAAATCTCCTCCAAAAAAGGGAGCTTTCCGGCTTTGAAAAGCCTCCAGAAAACACCGTGGCTTATCCCATCCACAATGACAATTACACCACATTTCACAGCTTGTTTAGGGCTAAGTTGTTAATAACTTTAATTCTTTTGTATTAAAAAAAAAATCGGTAAAATCTTTTGACCAAAACCTTTAAATAATTTAGGTAAGCCTAAAAATCAATGGAATGTCACAGTGTTAAGGTGGAAACTGCAGGAAAAAGCGTGGCTCTCGTGGGGAACCCAAACGTGGGAAAAAGTGCCCTGTTCTACGCCCTCACTGGTAAATATGCGACAATATCCAATTATCCCGGCACGACGGTGGATATAGCTGTTGCGAAAATGGGTGACCTGGAAATAGTGGACACACCGGGGATGCACTCTCTAATTCCAGTCACCGGAGAGGAGGAGGTGGCAAGGAGGCTGCTTGAGGAGGCCGAACTCGTTGTTCATGTCGTTGATGCAAAGAATATAAGAAAAGCTCTCCCCTTCACTCTCCAGCTAATAGAGGCTGGATTCAACACCATACTCGTTCTGAATCTCGTTGACGAGGCGGAGAGGTTTGGGATTTTCATAAACGAGAAATTGCTGGAAGAGAGGTTGGGAATTCCCGTTTTGAAAACCGTTGCAACGGAGAAAAGAGGAATTGGGCGTTTGAAGGAGGAAATAAGAAAAAGAATTGGTCTAAGGCCAGAAAAAAGGAATTTGATTCGTTTCTCGCCACAAATTGAGAAAGTTGTATCTGAAGTTGAGGGGCTGATTGAAGGTAACTACAGGTTTTCAAAGCGAGGACTGGCGATTCTTCTCCTTCTGAAAGATTCAATGTCACTCGAAGCCGTTAAGGGGGAGAAAAATTACTCCCAGATACTGGAAAGGGTCAGCAAAAGCAATCTTCTCCCTTATGAGATAATGAGGGAAATATACGAAAATGCTGAAAGGATTCTCAATGGTGTAATTGAGGAGAGGCAGGTGGAGAGCAGCTTAGCGAGAAAATTTGGAATTCTCGCTTTGAATCCGCTTTTCGGCATTCCTCTTACAATTCTTTCACTTGGCTTCATTTACCTCCTCGCAGGTTATCTTGGGGCGCAGATTCTCGTTGATTTGATCGAGACGTGGTTTGAGGAAAACGTTAACACCGCCGTGAACACCTTTCTTGAGCAGAACATTCCGAATTACTGGCTAAGGGAGCTTATCGGCGGAGAGTACGGCATTATCACTCTCGGAATAAGATACGCAATTGCCATAATTTTCCCCATAGTCACGACCTTCTTCATCGCCTTCTCCATCCTTGAGGATTCAGGAATTCTGCCGAGAACTGCCTACCTGCTCGACGGAATCTTTAAGAAAATTGGAATGAGTGGCAGGGCCGTCATTCCCCTCCTCCTCGGAACAGGATGCGGGACTATGGCTGTGATTGTTACGAGGATTCTCGAAACGTGGAGGGAGAGGGTTATTGCCACAATTCTCCTTGCCGTCGGCATTCCCTGCAGCGCTCAGCTTGGCGTGATGCTCGGAATTGCCCCTGACTTCAGGGCGATGATGATCTGGATCTCAGTGGTAACGGCAGTGCTGCTGATAGCGGGATTCATTTCCTCAAGGGTGATTCCAGGAGAAAGGACAGTTTTCTTCATGGAAATCCCTCCAATGAGAATGCCAAGGCTTGAGAACGTATTTTACAAAACTGTATCGAGGCTGGAGTGGTACTTTAAGGAAGTTCTCCCGATATTCGTTCTTATCAGCGTTTTGATTTGGGTGGGCAGGATTACCACCGCCTTTGACCTCATAATTTCAGCACTGAGCGTACCTGTCTCCGCCATTGGACTTCCGCCCAAAACCTCTGAAGTGTTCCTTTACGGGTTTTTCAGGAGGGATTACGGAGCTGCAGGGCTTTTTGATATCTCCAGTGAGGGTTTGTTGAGCTACGGACAGGTTGTTGTTGCGATGGTTACTCTAACTCTCTTCGTTCCTTGCATAGCCCAGTTCAGCATAATCTGTAAGGAGAGGGGGGTAAAACAGGGTATCGCGGTGTTTTTGCTGTCAGTGGCGATAGCCTTTACTGCAGGCTACGCCACAGCAGTTATGATGGGGGTGGTTTGATGGTTTTAAAGCTTTCAGAAACTGCGGAGAACGTTCTCAGGGATGCATGGATGGCAGAAGAGGAAGGAAAGTGGCTTAAAGCCGATTCTGTGGAAACAGAGGCACTGGAAGAGCTGAAGAGAGAAAGACTGCTGACCGTTGATGGAGGCATTATTAAGCTGACAGATAAAGGTAGGGAAAAGGCAGAGAAAATAGTTAGGCTACACAGACTTGCTGAAAGGCTTCTGAGTGACATTTTGGGGTTTAAGGATGTTGAAGAACACGCTTGCAGGTTCGAGCATCTAATCGATGATGAGGCTGAGGAGGCAATCTGCACCTTACTGGGCCATCCTCAGGTCTGCCCGCATGGCAGGAAAATTCCTCATGGCCACTGCTGCATAGAGAAGGAGACAGAGGTAGAGAAGGTCATCTACAGGCTCAGCGAGCTCTCTCCTGGTGATGAAGCAGAAGTCAAGTACACCGTGGCGGATGACAGGGAAACGAGGATGCTAATCTCAGCAGGAATAATTCCCGGGATTAGTCTGAAGGTTATAAGAGTCTACCCTGCCTTTGTCATTCAGATTGAGAACACCCAGTTCGCCCTCGACAAAAAGCTTGCTGAGGCAATTTACGTTGTCAGGAGGGGCTGATTTTTTGGATACCTAAGCTCCAAGCTCCACAAAAGCAAAAGATTGTAGCCCGCCAAGTGGAATTCCCCTCACCGCTCAGGGAACGCATGGCTGGCGGGCACGCCGGGTGAAAATAGTTGATAAAAGAAAATAAAAAGCTTTCTAAAACTGGAAAAGATTCAGGCTCGCAAGCTTTTTCAGCTCCCCCTCAAATTTTCTGAGGTTTTGCAGCCTGTAATCTTCTTCCAATGCCTTTCTCAGGGCTATTTCATCCGCTTCAAGCTTCATCTCCCTTGTTCTGCCGTATCTTCCTTTTGATATGATTGCAGAGTTCAGCACGCCGAGCATGTCCAGTTCGGAAATCAGGTCACTGATTCTTCTCTGAGTTAAGGGCTCAACCCCAACCTTTCCGCAGAGCTTCTTGTACACACAGTAAACCTCACCCGTCGTGAATTTCTCCGAGTTTTCTGACATTAGGGACATGCTGTAAAGCAGAATTTTGCTGTGAATTGGTAGAGTTCTCACGGTCTCAATCATGTAATCCGTTTCAATCTTCTTGACCGCCTTCTTGACATGGTCAACTGTAACCACATTTACCCTTTCCCTTTCAGCAATCTCAGCACTCACTCTCAGCAAATCCAGTGCTTTCCTCGCATCCCCGTGCTCCTGAGCAGCGATGGCAGCGCAGAGCTGTATAACCCCCTCCTCCAGCACCCCATCCTCAAAAGCCAGCTTTGCCCTCTGCTGCAGGATATCTTCAAGCTGCTCCGCGTTGTATGGCGGAAAAACTATCTCCTCCTCGCTCAGAGAGCTCAAAACCCTCGCATCCAGATACTCCTTGAACTTCAGGTTGTTGGAAATGCCTATGATGCAGATGCTCGATTTCTCAAGCTCGGAGTTTATCCTCGTCAGGCCATACAACGCCTCCTCAGCCTTCTTGACCAGCTTGTCAATTTCGTCCAGAATGACGAGAAGCTTAACCCCTCTTCGCTCAAGGACCTTTTTAACCTCCTCATAAACCTGGTCAGTTGGCCATCCCGTCATGGGGACATTGCTTCCAAACTTTCTTGCGAGGCTTGCAAGAACTCTGTAGGCAGTATCTACAATCTCGCAGTTAATGTAATGCACCGCTACATTCAGCCTCGCCTTTCTACTAGCTTCCTCAAGCTGTCTGCCCACGAAAAGTACCGTTGCAGTTTTTCCAGTTCCAGTTTTACCATAAATAAAGATGTTCGAAGGCGTTCCACCCCTCAGCATTGGGGAGAGCAGTAAAGCAAGCTGATTTATCTGCTCCTCCCTGTGCGGAAGCTTTTCTGGGGTGTAACTATGCCTTAAAACATCTCTATTTTTAAATATAGTTGCTGAGCTCAAAAGATTTTCAAAGATATTCATTCAACCACCACCATTGCCTCAGTGCTCACCGTTTAAAGCTTTTTCCATTTTCAATTTTTTTATTTACAATTGAATGATATCTTCCAGCAGAGGTTTAATTTTAATCACAGCTAATTAACCTTTGCCCACCCTGAGGTAAAGTAAGGCTTCCCTTCCAGCTATTGCTTCCAGTTCAGCCTCACTGCTGAAGGGTCTGCGAAGGTAAACCTCTCTACCGATTTTGCCTAACAGATACACAAGCTGTTCGAGTGTTGCTTTATTCACGTCGAGGTCTGCTTCAATGGCTGTAATGCTCCTGTGACCGTAGTCTATTACTCTGCCATCAACAAAGGAGTTTCTGCGGTAGTTTCCAACAAGACCAACAAGAATGGGATACGTTGCGAGCTGTCTGGCGTAGCTCACTTTCCCCTCGACTTCCACTCTTAAATCTGTTAGCTTCCTTCCC
>DAINRD010000101.1:0-332 GCA_036742095.1 Archaeoglobus sp.
GCTGATAGGCATTGGGTGGAGCCTCGTCGCTTTTCTCGCCTTCATGACGCTTAAAAGCAAGGAGGTGAAGCTTGAACATGGAATAAGGCTCGAAATCTTTTTCCTTCTTCTCGCAACTATCTACGCCTTTACACTGCCGATTAGGGGAAGCATATCACCTTTTGATGCCATTGTCTTTGTCTCCCTTTACGCAATCTACGTCTATCTCTCCACGAAAGCTGAAAGAGAAGAAGTGGAGGTTGGGGGTGTCCCAGCCTACCTCTGCAGCCTGAAAACTGAAACCAGGCGTTTCTCGGTCATCGTTCTGTTCTTATTCGCCGGACTCGTAATTC
>DAINRD010000101.1:399-6367 GCA_036742095.1 Archaeoglobus sp.
GGTGCAGTGGATTGCACCTCTGGCAAGCGAGTCTCCCGAGCTGATTGTGGCGGTTTACTTCGTCAGAAGATTCAGAGTCTCGGCCTCCATGAACACCTTGATTTCCTCGAAGGTTAACCAGTGGACTCTGCTTATCGGAACAATTGCAATAATCTACAGCATCTCAGCCTTCAAACTTCAGAGCCTTCCCTTAGATGCGAGGCAGAGCGAGGAGATTCTGCTCACTGCAGCTCAGTCTCTTTTTGCAGTAGCAATTCTGCTTGACCTAAAAATAAGCTGGAAGGAAGCTTTAGCCCTCTTCCTGTTGTTCACCATACAGCTGATTTTTCCGGGAGTGGAGGTGAGGTACATCATTTCGGCCCTTTACATCATTATTGCGCTGCCGATTCTCGTTTCAAAGAGAAGAGAGGTCGCAGAATGCTTCAGGACAGTTAGAAAGCTCATTTCCTGAGCATTTTCACGACTTCTTCAATGGGCATATTCTCAATCTTTTCTGCCAGCTTGAATACTTCCTCAAGGTTATCTTCTCTTAGGTATCCAAGCTCCTTCAGAACCCGCCTTGCATGAAGCTTTGCATCAGAGATGTCTCCCTTAACTCTGACGAAAATCGTCACTGGCTCCCTTAAAAGGACTGCAGAGTACCCGTCACTCTGGAAAGCGAGTTCCTTTATTTCAAGCTTCTCAACAATATCCCTGATCGCTTCCAGATAGTAAACTGCAACCCTGGAGTTTCCTTTAACCTTTACATCCACGTAAGCATATTCAGCCTCCATTCAAAACCTCCTCAAGCTTTCTCAGGCACCATCTTACCCTTTCTCCTTCAACTATTGCCAGAATGCAGAATCTGTCGTCCCTTTTGAAAACAACGTATTCACCATCAACTGCCATGTAACCCATGAATTTTTCTGCGGGCACGAGTACCTCAACCATTTCTTTCAATTCAGCAGCAAAGTCAGAGTCCATACCTATCGCTGATATGTCCTCAGAGCAGATTGCCAGTTTGTCAACTTTCAGCCTTTCCGAAATTTCCCTGACATTCACCATCTCAATAGAGAATGGCATGTAATAAATTTTTTCTGTTATGTAAGGCGAATACGTATTTTTTCATCTTAGAAAATTATTTTTAAAAAAATTTGTTATTTAACTGGTTCAAAGTACTGGATGTCCGTAATCTTCCCCTCCCTCTCCTCCTTCCACACTGCCTTAACCCTCGTTCCCGGTTTGAAAGTTTCGTGGACTTTCTTCCAGTCTGATAAATCAACACCGCCCAGAAAGCATAGCATTCCAGTGTCAGCGCCATCGAGCTTAACCACCCCAACGGCGTAAGGTGGGTCAGGCAAGCCGGTGAACTTCATGTAGGTTACTGTTAGAGTCTCAACAACACCTTCGTCGCTAACTTCAACCCACTCGTTGGTTTCAACATGGCACCTCTCGCAGAAGGCTCTTGGGGGGACGAGAACTCTACCGCACCTATCACATCTTACTCCAAAAATCTTCCCCTCCTTCAGTCCCTCAAAGAACTTCGTAGCGTGCAAGCCAGCAGAATGCTTGAAGGGAATCTTCCACCAAACCTCAAACTCCATCACATCCATAACCTCACCTCCTCGAAGAAAGAATCGCGAGGGTGTGGAACTGCAGCGTCCCACCCCAGGCGTGAGCGAGGGCGATTTCAGCACCGTCAACCTGATTGGTCGCCTCTCCCATAACCTGCATCGCGGCCTCACCAAATCTGACGAGGCCGGTAGCTCCTATGGGATTTGTGCACAGCACCCCTCCTGAGGGGTTGGTGGGAAAATCGCCATCCAGAAAGGTCACACCCTCCCTCGCAAAGCTCTTTCCCTCTCCCTTCCCAGCGAATCCAAGAGCTTCGAGCTCCAGAATCTCCTGAATTGTGAAGGCAGAGTAAAGTTCCGCCACATCTATCTCCTTTGGCTCGATTCCAGCAGCCCTGAAAAGTCTTCTGCCAGCTATGGCCAAGCTGTCCCACTCGGCAAAGCTCGGCCTGTCGCCAAGGTAGTAGCTGTCGCTGATTGTTGTTTCTGCAACAATCCAGGCTGGATTGTCCCTTATCTTCCTCGCCACCTCCTCTGACGCAAAGATGACAGCAGCGGCTCCATCACTCCTTGGACAGCACTCCAGCAGCTTCAGGGGGGAGCAAACAACTTTGCTGCTGAGGACGTCCTCTACGCTCACGTCCATCTTAATGTGGGCGTAGGGATTTTTCAGAGCATTTTTGTGGTCCTTAACGCTCACCCACGCCAGGTCCTCTTCTGTGGCACCGTACTTTGCCATGTAAGCCGTTGCCTGGAAGGAAGCTACGTGAATGGCTCCCAAACCTGAGTGCCTTTCGTAAATGGGGTCGACAGCAGTGTTCAGTACTGGTTGCGCATCTATGCACTCCCCCACCCTCTGCACACAGACGGCCATCACCAAGTCAAAAAGACCGCTGGCAACGTGCTCGTAAGCTGCCAAGGCTGTGGTCATTCCCGTTGTGCCACCGGTGGAAATCTTCATTATCGGCTTTTCGAGTCCCACTGCAGTAGCATCCCACCTTTCAGGGCAGTAGATGCCGTCGAAAGGATCCATGGAGCCGTAAGCTACTGCCTCAATATCATTCATCTCAAGCCCAGCATGGTTTAGAGCAGCATTTATGGCCTCGAAGGCGAGTTCGGGGTGCGTTTTGTCCTTCCTCTTTGTTCTGAAGGGAGTCTGGCCGAATCCAACAACAGCCACCTTCATTTTACCCCTCCACAATCGCAACGCAGGACTTCTGGGCGTAGCCGCTCATTGATTGAGCCATTCCGCACTCAATATCTCCCATCCTGATTCTCTCAACGATGCTGGCGAGCAGGAAAGCACCAGTCGAGCCGTAGGCGTTGGTGCAGAGCGTACCTCCCGAGAAATTGACGTCTCCATCAAACTCCCATCCTTTCCCCTCTTCGGCAAATCCCAGAGCCTCAAGAATCATGCAGTGAAGGTCAGCGGTCAAATTGCAAATCTCCAGTGCCTCAACGTCTTTTATCTCCTTTTTAGCCATTTTGAGGGCCATGTCCGCACTTCTTGCCACGAAAGGGAGTCTGTGGAAGTCTCTGTCAAAGTAGTAGTTTTCCGCACTCCATCCAAGTCCGCTGACCCAAACTGGAGTGTCAGAAAGCCTTTTTGCAACCGTTTCTTCAGCGAGAATGAAGGCAACGCATCCATCACACCACTCAGCCATTTCAAGCCTTCTCAGTGGTGATGAAACGATTTCGGAGTTCAGAACATCCTCAACGCTTACTTTTTCCCTAATGAAGGCTCTTGGATTCTTTGCACCCCTTTCCCTCTTCTTCACAACAACTTCAGCTACCTTCTCCTCTTCCACGCCATACCTCTCCCTGTAGGCGTAGCTCTGCATGGCGAAAAAGGCTGACAGGGAGAGGTTGAGGGGGCGGTGGAAGAATGGGTCGAGACTTTGCAGCTCAACCAGCTCAATGGGAGTTTCTGAGCTGTGTCCGAAGGCGAGAAGCATCGTAATTTCAGAACCGCTCTTCACCCTCATGAAGGCCAAAGGCAGAGCAAAGAGGGCATCATCGCTCACTCTTATTTCATGCCTCAAATACGCCCCAGCAGCAGGTGCTGCGTACATGTTCGAAATCGTCCTCCCAACACCAAGGTTGTCGTAGCCACCAAGGATGAAGCTGTCGACCTCACCCCTGTCAATTCCTGCATCCTCAAGCGCCCTTTTAGCAGCTAAAAATGCAACGTTGTAAAAGGGCTCCTCGTGAATCCGAAACTCACTAAAACCAACACCAACAATTCCAATCCTCAAAAAATCACCTCTTATACATCCCCTCAATAAGTTTCTCATACCTCTTCAAAATGACGTGCCTTCTCTTCTTCAGAGTTGGAGTCACCTCCCCTTTCTCAAGGCTGAAAGCCTCAGGCAAAAGCTTGAACTTCTTAATTGTCTCGTACGTTGCCAGCCTGCTGTTCACGTCGTTAACAATTTCAGCGTAAAGCTCCTTAACTGCATTATTCTCCAAAAGGTTTTCATCAACAGCTACAATCTCCTCTTCTCCAGAAATACTCTTCTGAACTCTCGTTTTGCTCCTGTCATAATCAATTCCGTTTTTATCGGCAAATTCGATGAGCATGCTGAAATTCGGGACTATGAGGGCAGTTACGTAGGGCTTTCCGTCACCAATGATTACGGCATCACTCACAAGTGGATTTTTGAGCAGTTCCTCCTCTATAGGGATAGGAGAAACGTTTTTACCCGTGTCGAGGACAATTATGTGCTTCCTCCTTCCGAGAAAGATGAGGTAGCCATCTCTGTCAAACTCTCCCAGGTCTCCCGTCCTCAACCAACCGTCGTCTGTGAAGGCTTTTCTTGTCTCAGCCTCCTTTCTCCAGTATCCCTTCATCACGTTGTCTCCCCTTACAAGAATCTCGCCATCCTCAGCTATCGCCTCCTCAATGCCGGGAATTGGCGGGCCAACAGTGCCGGGCTTAAACCTTCCGACAGGATTGAGGTTGGATGGGGCAGCGGTTTCAGTCATCCCGTAGCCCTCAATTACGGGAATTCCCATGCCGTTGAACATGTAAGCCAGCTCCTTCTGAAGTTCTGCGGCAGAGGAGCAGACGAACCTGATCCTTGTGAGGCCGAGGTTCTCCCTTATTTTGCTGAAAACAAGCCTGTCTGCGATAATCCTCTTTAAATTCAGCCAGAATCCGTATTTCTCACCTCTGCTCATTCTCTTTCCACACTCAATGGCAACCCCTCTCGATCAGTAGAAAATCTTCTTTGCCAAAGCTGAGGACCTCTCGGCTTTCTCGATTATGCCCGCATTCACCCTTTCAAGAATTCTCGGCACAACAATGATGCCCACTGGCTTCACTGCTGTTGAGGTTTGGAGAAACTGCTGTGGACTGCAGAAAACAGCAGTCGCAGCCCTCGAAATGCCTGCAAAGAAAACAAGCCTCTGGTAAACGTGGCTCAAAGGGAGGTAGCAGATGTGGGGTTCTCCGGGAGAGAAGGGCGTGATGGACATTACGGAATGGCAGTTGAACCTCCAGTTCCAGTGCGTGAGCATAGTCCCTTTGGGCTCTCCTGTCGTGCCAGAGGTGTAGACAATGCTTGCGAGTTCGTCAGGCTCGACGCTCCTCCACCTGCTTTCGAATTCATCATCAGAAACCTCAACGACAAGCTTTTCCAGTTCCTCCAGAAGGTAAACCTCAAAGTCCTCTGGAATGTTCTCAGCATACTTCTTCTCCGTGAAAACGATTCTGCATTCCGAGTCCCTGAGGATGTACTCCACCTGCTGTCTGTTAAGAACGCTGTGGACTGTAACAACCACTCCACCTGCAGTTAGCACTGCAAAGTCGGCAATTTCCCATTCATAGCGAGTGTCGGCGTAAATCGCAACTCTATCTCCCTTCTGCAGGCCGGAAGAAATTAAAAACTTTGATAGCTCTTTTACCTTTTCCCAGAACATTTCGTAGGTGAGGTAACTCAGCCTGCCGTTAACCCAGTACCCAATGGCAGGCACGCTTGGATGGCTCTGAACGGTGTTCCAGAGCATCTCGTTGAGCGATTCCTTTCGCTCAATTTTCAGCTCAGCGCCTTTGACAACCTTCATGGTTAAACTCTGTAGCTTCTCGGCATTCCCAGAATGTGCTCAGCTATGTAGTTCAGAGCCATCTGCTGTGTTATTGGGGCAAGGCGGAGAAGGTTGACCTCCCTCCACCATCTCTCTACGTCGTACTCCTTGGCGTAGCCGTAGCCGCCAAAGGTCTGCATTGCCCAGTAGACGGCCTTGAGCGCGTTTTCAACCGCAACAGCTTTGGCCATGTTTGCCGCATCCCCTATCTCCCTGAAAACAGCGGCCATCTCCACCCTCTTCTTCGGGTCCTTTACGTCTTCAGCGGCAAATTTGGTATCATAAAGCCATGCAGCCTTGTACATCATCAGCCTTGCACATTCTAAAGC
>DAINRD010000102.1:0-382 GCA_036742095.1 Archaeoglobus sp.
CCCCTTCATTTTGGAGGGCGTAAAAGACGTAAGAGAATTGGGGGTTGCTCTTTATTCATTAGATATTAAACAAAAAAATGAGAGAATTTTTTAGTTAAGTCGAAGGCAGAGCCACTCTAGTGTTCAGAACAACCTGTTCAGTTCCATCAGTAAATGTACACACTATCGATAGCGTTGTCGAACCAGTCTCATTACCTGCAGATATCTTATACGCTTTTCCTATCATTTTATCGAAATTGAACTCTCCTGGAGCCTCACTGCCTACAGCAGCCTTACAACCTGTTAGGTATTGGTGGTCTGGGCCACCATGATAAACCACAACTATATTATCATCTTCAACACCAGTTACTGCGAACGAAACAGTGTACGTCCTCTTCACACT
>DAINRD010000102.1:392-6366 GCA_036742095.1 Archaeoglobus sp.
ACTTAAACGAACGTGTCTAGAATCACCTGCTTTGTTCCATCAGTAAATTCTGCTGTTACAACAATGTGATTGGTCTTGTCACTTTTTGCACCAGTACACTGATAGGTATCTCCTGCAGTCGGATCAGTATCATCACTGGGGGCTGTGCACCCGTCTGCGCTAAAGGTAAGCTTATTGACTGCATCGCTATCAGGACCACCCTGATATGTTATATACACTGTGCAAATTAAATTACCATTTTGAGTTGTACAACTCTTGCTTGCAGTGGCTGATACTAAATATGTTTTCTTCACACTGCTCCCCATCCCGAACACGAAGCTCGCGATCACTGCCGCCAGTATGACGGTGATGGCCACCATCAGTATAACGCCAATCACTGGCGACACACCCTTTTCATCCATCCTTCTTCTTACCATCTAACCACCTCCTACAGGGTCATCAACCCCATTAGCATTATAATCATAACAATAACATGTATATAACCTTTTCGATTAACAGTGTTGATAAGGAAAAAATTTTCACAATCTTCTCGCCTTTTCACTGCATGCAATCAGGGCGTCCATGAATGCTTTCTCGGCGAGGGGCATTTTCAGCAGCCCTTCAGCAGTGGTTCCGCCGGGAGTTGTGACACTCCTGACGAGATTTTCCGAACCCATTTCAGCGAAGAGTTTGACGGCATCTATGAAGGCTGAGATAGCAACCTTTTTTGCTGTATCGTGGGTTACACCCTCTCTCAGGGCGGCGATGATGAAAGCATCAATAAGCCTCGTTATGAGGGCTGGAGAGCTGCCGAGGAAGGAGGTGAGGGAGTCGAGCTCATCTTCGGTCTGACAGGAGATTATCTCTGCCTCCAAAAAGTTCAGCTCCGCTTTCGGGTATACTGCTATCAGGCTGACTGCAAGATTTGTCATCGCCCTCACAGGATTTTCCAGCACATTCATCTCCGCAAGCTTAACACCCGCTGCAAAGCTTACCACCGGTCTATCACCTGCAACCATTGCGATTCTCGCCATCTCCTTTCTGAAAATGCCGGGCTTCAGGGCCACCAGGTATACGTCCGCCTCCGCCTCCTCGATATCCCTGACAACCTCAACCCCCTCAATCATCACATTTTTTGGCTCCACGCCGACAACCTCTGCCCCCTTCCTTGCTTTCTCAGCCAGCCTTTTTCCAAGGTTTCCGAGGCCCACAACAGCAACTCTCAAGCTTTCACACTCCTTTCGATTCCAGCCTGCTAACAAACTCTTCAACAAGCCTTTCAAGCCTTTTTATCTCCATCTCCTGCTTTCTCAACCTCTCGTCGATTTTATGAAGCACATCCTCAGCCTTCAGCCTCACCTCAACGACATCCCATCTGCTGTAATGCCCAACACAGTCGAAGTAGGCCTTTGTTACCATTCTCTCCTCCATGTTGAGCTCAGCGAAAATGAGCTCCTCTCTGTTCAGTACAGGCTCCACAACGTAAAGTGAGGAGGGGTTCACAACGGCACTGCCACCTGCAGCGATGTCAAAGGCGCCTTCGGGCAGAGCATCAGGCTCCATGAACGTGTTCGCAGATACAACAAAGGTCTGAGTTTCAAAAGCGTACTCTCTGACGGCGCAATCGACATCGCACTGGTGAATTCTGTCTTTTTCAGGGTCAAATCGTCTTTTTACGGCAGTGGTGCCCTCCGAAACCCAGTAACCAGGCCAGAGTGCAAAATGCACCTCCTCGCCCTTTAACGCCAGAACTGTTTTGAAGGGGGTCATGTGGTTCTCGTAACAGATTAGGCCTCCCACGACTGCTTTTCCAAAGTTGTGAACCTCTATGTCCCTTCCATCCCCCATTCCCCAGACCATTCTCTCTCCGTGTGTTGGCATAAGCTTCCTGTGCTTCCCCAGCATTTCCCCCTCTTTGGAGATGTAAACAATGGTGTTGTAGAGCGTTAGGCTTCCTGCCCTACCATCCAGCTCGCTCACACCCAGAACCACTCCAATCTCTCCATCCTTTGCTGCTTCCATCACCGCTGTGAGGTCATCTGGAATTCTGACCGAGTTCTTCTGGTACTCCAGCATGTATTCAGCCCACTTCTGCCCGGTAAAGCCCCTCCAGTAGGGATAGCCGGGAATAAACGTCTCAGGAAAAGCTATGACGTCTGCTCCTTTTCTTGCGGCCTTTTCTACAGCCTTTGCTGCGATGTCAATGCTTCCATCTTTATTCATGTAGTCAGGCTGGATTTGAGCTACGGCAACTTTCATGATAATTTTTGTTCCTTTTAGGAGATAAAGGTTGCCGGTAATTTTTTCCTTTTACCCTCTCAATTTCGCTCCTGCAAGCTGGCCGAGGAGGTAAAAGAAAACAAAAAGGGGAACGTGGGTTACTGGCAAATTGAGCATAACCCTCCTCATTCCCTGCAGTGACACAATTCTGCAGTTTTATCTGAAAAAATAAATTTTTCTGACGCCCCCGCCGGGAATCGAACCCGGGTCTGTGGCTCCGAAGGCCACCAGGATGTCCCCTACCCCACGGGGGCAGAGAGAAGATTGGTAACAAATTAAAAAAGGCTACCTCCTGTAAAGGCTGTTCCCGTGAGCGTCAATTGCCACAATGCACGGCCCGAAGCGCTCCACCTCAAGCAGCCAGACCGCTTCCGGCATTCCCAGGTCTTCCCAAACCACACCCTTAACTTTTTTGATGCTCATCGCCGCCAAAGCTCCTGCCCCGCCTGTGAAGGCGAAGTAAGCAGCCTTGCCCCTCATCGCCTCAACGACCTCTTCGCTCATCCCTCCCTTGCCGATTATGGCCATGCATTCAACCCTTTCAAGTATTCTCAGCGTGAAGGGATTCATTCTTGCAGAAGTTGTCGGCCCCGCTGAAACAACCCTCCACTCCCCGTTCTTCTTAACCAGCGGTCCGCAGTGGTAGACAACTCCTCTGTCAAAGCTGAAGGGAAGCTCTTTCCCCTCCTCCATCCACTCCAAAGCCCTTGCGTGAGCCTCGTCTCTCGCGGTGAAAATCTCACCCGTAACGTAAACCGTATCCCCCACCCTCAGATTCAGAATCTGTTCCTTGACAAGGGGCGTTCTGAGCTCATACTCCATAAAAATCACCTCAGAACAACCTCAGCCCTTCTGTTCGCCCAGCACTGGATGTTCACGGCAACTGGCAGCGATGCAGTGTGGCAGTGGCCGAACTCAACCAGCACAGCCAGAGCGGTATTCTTACCCCCAAGCCCCATAGCACCGATTCCGAGCTCATTCACCGCTTCAAGCAGCTCAAGCTCGAAGTCGTTCATCTCCAGAACGTTCCTCAACAGTGCTTTTTTAGCGAGCTTTGCTGCGCCATCAAAGGTCGAACCTATGCCCACACCCACGAAAATTGGGGGACAGGGCTTTCCTCCGGCTTTTTTGACCGTTTCAACGACAAAATCCTTTATTTTACCAACTTCGGTGGGCAGCATCATTTTAAGGGCTGAGACGTTCTCACTTCCCGCTCCTTTAGGCATGACCACAATTCTGAGCTCGTCCCCCTCAACCAGCTCGACGTTTATCTGCGGGATGTTCATACCAGTATTGTCTCCGCTGTTCTCCCTCGTTATCGGATGCACAGCGTTGGGCCTCAGGGGAATCTCTGCCGTCGCCCTCCTCACACCCTCCTCAATTGCCTCCCTGAGGTCGAAATCCAGTTTCAGCTCCCTTCCCAGCTCAACAAAAAACACCGGAATTCCAGTATCCTGACACATCGGAACTCCGAGCTTTTTCGCAGCCTCAATATTCTTAAGTATAGCTTCCAGATTCCTTCTGGCAATCTCGTTCTCCTCGGAGTCGCAAGCCTTTTTTATTGCCTTCACCACGTCTCCTGGAAGTTCTGTATGAGCTTTTCTGAGAATTTCAACCACGGAATCAACAACAGCTTGTCTATCCATGTTTACCGTTGGCTGAAGGTTTAAAATCATTTTTAGTTTTAGCATCATGAATTTCAAATAAAACAACACCCGTGGTTTTGGAAGATGCTCTAAAACACCGATAGCTTAATAAATGCAAAAAACGGACTTATAATCAATAGGAAAAAGGTGGTTCTATGTTCGAACTGAAAAAAGGAGCTTTTGTAGTGGATGAATTGAGAAACATCAGCATCCGCATAGGAAAGATTGTAGAGGAAGAAGAGGAAGTATGGGAGGAAGCTGGCCCTACACCAAAACCCGGAATTCTTGAGCTGAGAAAATGGGATCACAAGCTGCTTGAGCGCTACGAACCCTTCTACGCTCCTATGCAGGACTTCTGTAACCTCTGCACAATGGGGCCGTGCGATTTGTCAATGAACAAAAGAGGAGCTTGCGGTATAGACTTAAAGACTGCCAAGGCAAGGCTCGTAACGATTGCATGCTGCATTGGTGCCTCAGCCCACACGGCCCATGCGAGGCATCTTGTCGACCACCTCATCGAAGAGTTCGGAGAGGACTTCCCGATTGACCTGGGAGGAGACGTGAACGTTGAGGCTCCCGTCATAAGGACAGTTGTAGGCATAAAGCCCAAAACGCTGGGAGATTTGAGAGAAGCTCTTAACTGGGCCGAGAAGGAGATTGTGAAGGTTCTGCACGCCACCCACATTGGAAACGAGGAAAGCCTGCTCGACTACGAGAGCAAGGCAATGCACGTCAGCATGGCAGACCACGTCGGAATGGAGGTGGCAGACATAGCCCAGATTGTGGCCTACAACTTCCCCAAGGCCGACCCCAACACGCCGTTAGTTGACACAGGCTTTGGCATCGTTGATAAATCCAAGCCCACGATTGTAGTTGTAGGACACAACGTCATGTACGCAAGGCCCGTCAGCGACTACCTTGAGGAGCTGGGCAGAATTGACGACTTCGAGATCGCTGGACTTTGCTGTACAGCCCACGACATGACGAGGTCAACGCCAAGGCCAAGATTTTCGGGCCCATCAGCTACCAGCTGAGAGTAATAAGGGCTGGAATTCCCGATGTCATGATCAGCGACGAGCAGTGTATCAGGGCTGACTTGCTCGAAGCATGCAAGAAGATGGGAATACCGCTCATAGCAACAAGCGATGCTGCCGCTCGCGGACTGCCTGATGTGAGCGACTGGCCCGTTGAGAAGATTGTTGATGCTCTTGTCAGCGGAAAGCTGCCCGGAGTTTTCCTGCCCATTCCAGAGAAGGTCGGACAGGTTGCACCGCTTGTTGCTGAAGCAATCTTCAAGAAATACGGCGGGGAGAGGAAATACAAGTTCTTCGAGAGCGATGAAGCCCTGATGGAGGAGATTAACAAGTGCACTCAGTGCATGAACTGTGTTTTCACCTGCCCGCACAGCCTTAGAGTTGATCAGGGGATGGCTCACGCGCAGAAAACGGGAGATTTGAGCAAGCTCGCACAGCTTGAGGAGCAGTGCCTTGCGTGCATGAAGTGCGAGCAGGCGTGTCCGAAGAACATCAAAATCATAAACGTCATAATGAGAGCAAATTACGACAAACTCTACAACAAGACGGGCAAGACGAGGGTTGGGAGAGGGCCTATTCAGGACACGGAAATCAGAAAGGTTGGTCAGCCAATTGTTTTCGGCCAGATTCCGGGAGTTATCGCTGCCGTTGGCTGTATAAACTTCCCGGACGAGATGAAGTCCATCGCCGAGATTCTTGAGGAGTTCCTCAAAAGGAGATACATCGTCGTCACTTCGGGCTGCCACGCAATGGACATAGGCATGATTAAGGACGAGGAGGGACAGACGCTCTTTGAGAAGTATCCGGGAGTTTTTGATGCTGGTGGTCTTGTAAATACGGGAAGCTGTGTGAGCAACGCCCACATTGCGGGGGCTGCAATAAAGATTGCCAACATCTTCGCCATGAGGCCGTTGAGAGGCAACTATGCTGAAATCGCAGACTACGTGCTTAACAGAGTTGGTGCTGTCGGCTTCTCGTGGGGGCCCTACAGCCATAAGGCTGCATCAATTGCGACAGGCTTCAACAGGCTCGGAG
>DAINRD010000103.1:0-5460 GCA_036742095.1 Archaeoglobus sp.
GAAATGGTAGCTGTTGTGGGAGTTGGCTACGCGGGTTTCAATTCCAGCACTCCAGACCTGAGCTGGAAGGAACTCATGTACGAGGCTGCGGTCAGAGCCTACACCGATGCTGGCATAAATCCGCGCAGGGACGTGGACAGCTTTGTAACGTGTGCAGAGGACATCTACGAGGGGTTTGCAATTTTCGACGAGTTCGTCCCCGACCAGCTCGGAGCGGTTGTAAAGCCGACATGCACCGTATGTGCAGACTTCCTCTACGGCCTCGCGACGGCCTATATGCACATAAACAGCGGGCTTGCGGACATCGCAGTTGTCGAAGCACACAGCAAAGCGAGTGACATCCTGACCTTTGGCAATGTGGTGAAGTTTGCGATGGATCCGATATGGCTCAGGAATGTTGGAAATGCGCATCCATATTACCTCGCTGCTCTCGAAATGTTCCAGTACATGGCTGAGAGGTGTCTCAGCGAGGAAGATGTGGCGAGGGTGGTGGTGAAGAACAAGAACAACGCCCTGCTCAACCCCTTTGCACCTTACGCTGCAAACCTAACGCTGGATGACGTTATGGCGAGTCCCAAGCTCTTCGACCCCATGAAGAAGATGGAAATCGCTCCTCTTGCTGATGGCTGTGTTGTCTTCGTTCTGGCAAGTGATGAGGTGGCGAGGAAGTTGACGGACACACCAGTCTGGGTTAAGGGCATTGGATGGTGGAGCGAAACCTACGGCTACGATACTGCGAGCTTCTCTGCAATGTATGCTCACAAGGCAGCCAAGATGGCCTACAGGATGGCGGGAATAGCGAATCCTGCTAAGGAAGTGGACTTTGCCGAGGTTGACGACAGATTTGCCTTTAAGGAGCTGCAGCACATCGAGGCATTGCAGCTCGCAGGAAAATTCGAGGTTGCAAGGCTTATGGCTGAGGGTTACTTCGACAGGGATGGTGCCCTGCCCGTAAACGTCTCTGGAGGAAATCTGGGAGTTGGCAATCTGCTGGAGTGCACAGGTGGGCAGAAGGCTCTTGAAGTGGTTCTTCAGCTTCGCGGTGAGGCGGGCAAGAGGCAGCTGAGCGATGTTGAGGTTGGAGTGGCTCAGGCATGGCGCTACCTGCCTACACACAGCGGTGCTGTGGCTGTTTTTGGTGTGTAAGGTGGTGGTTATGGAAGTTGAGAGGATAAGTGGTTTGAAGTTTCACAAGAAGCAGGATGTCGCCATTGTAGGAGCGGGAATGACCACCTTCAAGAGAAGGCTCAATGAGACGGGCAGAGAGTTGAGCTATCTTGCGGTAAAGCAGGCTTTAGAGGAGGCTGGCCTTACGATTGACAACATAGAGATGGTGGTAATGGGCTCCGCCCCAGATACCTTCGATGGACTTCACATGAAGAGTGAATATCTGCTCGATGGTGCCGGTGGAAGCGACCGCCCGTACATGAGAGTGTTCGTTGGTGGTGGAACTGGAGTCTTTGCCCCAATAGCAGGCTACTGGCATGTTGCAAGCGGTCTGGCTGATGTCTGCCTTGTCGTTTGCGAGGAGAAGATGTCTTCAGTCCATCCCCATCCCCAGTCTGCCTTCAAGTACATCTGGGACCCCATCCTCGACCGCCCGCTCAGCCCCAACCTGATTTGGATCTTCGCCCTCGAAATGCGCCGATACATGCACGTCCACAACATCAAGCACGAGGACATAGCGCTTGTTTCTGTCAAGAACAAGGCAAATGCTTTGGATCATCCATGTGCTCAGGTGGCTGAGAAGATTACTGTTGAAGATGTTCTGAACAGCGAGCCCATGGCACTGCCCGTGAGAAGACTCGACGTTTCTCCACCATCAGATGGGGCTGCAGCGCTGATTATGGTCGCCCCGCACATTGCGAGGCAGCTGACAGACGAGCCCGTATGGGTTACTGGAGTCGGATGGTCTCTCGACACCACATGGTGGACCAATAGAGATCTGTACTTCCCGCGTTACGTGGCTGAAGCAGCAAAGATGGCCTACAGAATGGCCCACATCACTGACCCAAGGAAGGAGATAGACGTTGCAGAGCCCTACGACCCCTTCGACTACAAGGAGCTGCACCACATGGAGGGGCTGGGATTGGCGAAGAAAGGCGAAGCACCAATTCTGACGAGGGAGGGAGTTACGCAGAGAGATGGCGATTTGCCCACCTGCCCGTCTGGAGGTCTGCTTGGTGTTGGAAATCCAATTTCAGCTGCAATGGGTGTTAAGGCGTGCGAAATCTACTGGCAGCTCGCCTACAGAGCTGGAAAGAGGCAGGTGGCGAAGGAAGTAACAACTGGCATCTGCCAGGCGTGGGGAGACCTGATGCAGGTCGGAACTGTTATGGTTATGTCCAACAAGAGGTGAGATGATGGCTGTTGGAAAAAAGGATATTGAGTGTCCTCCCTACGCTGAGGGGACACCGCTCGGCGATGAAGACCTCAAGGAAGGAAGGGTTACCTACGTTGAAGACCACCCCGACATCCGCTACTCCTGGAGTGCAGGACAGGCGATAAGCAGATTTTTGAACGGCCTGAAGGAGGGCAAGATTCTCGGCGTGAAATGCAACAAATGCGGCAGAGTGATGGTTCCACCCAGAATGTTCTGTGAGCTCTGCTATAAACCCATCGACGGATGGGTTGAGCTGAAGGATACTGGAACTGTCGAAACTTTCTCCATCTCCTACATTGACCCCGATGCAAGGGCACTGCCTGAGCCGGTTATTGTTGCAGTGATCTCCATCGACGGCGCCTCGCCGCACATGGGAATCATGCACATTCTCGACGAGGTGAAGCCAGAGGACGTTTACATCGGAATGAAGGTCAAGGCAGTCTGGAAGAGCGAAGAGGAGAGGGAGGGAGCGATTACCGACATTAAGTACTGGAAGCCTTTGGAGGGGTGAAGATGATAGAGAAGATTGTTAATCCCAAAGAATTTAGGCACTGGGACGGCAGAATAGAGCTTTACTGGGTTTACACCAGCGGCAGAGCTGGAGACGAGTTCTTCAAGAAGCTGAAGAATGAAGATAAGTTTATCGCTGCGAAGTGCAAGAAGTGCGGAAAGGTCTACTTCCCACCCCGCATTTACTGCGAGAAGGACTTCAGCGAGACTGAGTTTGTGGAGGTTAGCGGGGAGGGTTGTGTGAGAGCCTTCACCATTGCAAGGCTCGACGCCTACGAGAAACCTCTGGAGAAGCCTGAGATTTACGCTGTAATTGACATTGACGGCACTGACGGCTGCCTCATCCACCTTCTCGGAGAGGTGGAGCCAGAGCAGGTTGAAGTGGGGATGAAGGTAAAGCCCGTTCTGAAGCCAAAGGAGGAGAGAGAAGGCAGAATTACCGACATCCTCTACTTCAAGCCCCTTTAATTTTTTGATGGTGATGTGAATGAACTTCGAGTTCAATGAGGAGCAGAGAATGATTGCCAACGCTGCGAGAGACATTGCGAAGGACTTCCCGCCTGAGTACTGGAGGGAAAAGGAGGAGAATGGAGAATTTGCGGAGGAATTCTTCAAGGCAATCTGCGATGCAGGCTTCATGGGCATCGTGATTCCAGAGGAGTACGGTGGTGGCGGCTATGGAATGACTGAGCTGCTAATAGCCATGGAGGAGCTTGCAGCGAATGGCTGCGGAATGGCAGGAGTCTGGTACATGATTCTTACTGAGGTTTTTGGTGCTCTTACAATTGTCAGGCACGGAACTGAGGAGCACAAGGAGAAGTATCTGCCAAAAATTGCCAAGGGGGAGATGGAGTTCTGCATGGCCTTAACCGAGCCAGATGCGGGCACCAACACCCTGGCAATAAGAACAACTGCTGTTAAAGATGGTGACGAGTGGGTGATAAACGGAAACAAGATTTTCATCAGCGGGGCAGACAGGGCGAAGGGGATGCTTATAATCGCCAGAACGACGCCGAGGGAGAAGACTGAGAAGAAGACTCACGGCATAAGCCTTTTCCTTGCCGATCTTCCCAACGATGCTGTTAAGATTAACCCGATTCCCAAGCACGGGATAAACTACTCAAAAACCTGCGAGGTGAGCTTCAACAATTTGAGGTTGCCTGAAAATGCCCTCATTCCTCCACTCGACGGCGGTTGGTACCACCTTCTTGACACCCTGAACCCTGAGAGGATGAGCTTCACCACAGCTGCCATCGGCATCAGCAGACTGGCGATAAGCAAGGCTGTTGAGTACTCAAAGCGGCGCAAGGTTTTTGCAGACCCGATTGGCAGCTATCAGGGCCTGCAGTTCCCGCTGGCAGAGGCTTACGCAACCCTCGAATGTGCCAAGCTGATGAACTTCAAGGCTGCAACGCTCTTTGATCAGGGAGCGCACTACAGAGAAGTCGGAGCGGCTGCAAACATGGCCAAAGCTGTTGCGGTTGAGGCTGGCATTAAGGCGGTTTACTGGGCAATGCAGACCTTTGGCGGTTACGGCTACGCCAAAGAATATGACGTGGAGAGGTGGTGGAGGGAGATAAACCTGATTCGCCTTGCTCCAGTTACGCAGCAGATGGCTCTGAACTTCATAGCGGAGCACATACTCGGCATGCCGAAGAGCTACAGGACGTGAAATTATGGCTGCTGTTGAATACAGAGAGGAAGACGGAATTCTGTGGGTGAAATTCAACCGTCCTGAAGCGCTCAACGCCATAAACAGGGACTTTGTAAAGGGGCTGAGAGAGGTTGTAGAGTACACAAAGAACAGCAAAACAGTGAGAGTTGTTATCCTCACGGGGGAGGGTAAGGCCTTCTGTGCTGGAGCGGACATCAAGATGTTCTCCGAATCTTCCCATTTTGTTGCGAGAGCCACAATTGAGGAGCTTGGCAAGGTTCTTGAAGAGATGGAAGACCTTGAGGTTCCGGTGATAGCAGCCATCAACGGCTTTGCCCTTGGTGGGGGCTGTGAGATTGCGATGGCCTGCGACATCATAATCGCCAGCGAAAAGGCGAGCTTTGGCCAGCCGGAAATTAACCTCGGCATAATTCCGGGAGCAGGTGGAACTCAGAGGCTTGCCAGAATCGTGGGATGGAAGAAGGCCATGGAGCTCTGCCTGACTGGAGAGAGGATTTCGGCAGAGGAGGCTTACAGGCTTGGCTTGGTGAATAAGGTTGTGGAGCACGATAAGTTGCTTGAAGAGGCCAAGAAGATGGCAGAGGTCATCAAGAGCAAGTCTCCCTACGCCGTCATGCTCGTAAAGCAGGCTGTGAACAGGGGCTTCAAGATGGACCTTAGAGATGGTATAATGTATGAAAGGGACCTTTTCGCCCTCTCCTTCTCATCTGCCGATGCTGAAGAGGGGATAAAGGCCTTCGTGGAGAAGAGGAAAGCTGATTTCAGGAGGGAGAGGGAGTGAAGAGACTAAAAGCAGTTTTACTTCTTTTATTGGCTGTTCTGGTTCTCGGTTGTTCTCAACCCACACAACCTCAACCAGAGGAGAAGATAAAGGTGGGAGTTCTCCTCCCCG
>DAINRD010000103.1:5470-6248 GCA_036742095.1 Archaeoglobus sp.
AACTGCCTTCGAGTATCTGGTCTCGCAGAAGGTGGATGCTGTTGTTGGTGCATACTCAAGTCCGCAGGCAATGGTTGTTGCCGATGCTGCTGGAGAAAACAGGGTTGTTTATCTGGTGAGCGTGGCTTCAACGGGTGTGATAGAGAAGAAGGTGGCTGAAGGCAATAATTACGTCTTCAGGACTGCTTACAACACCACATACTGGGGTGTTCTGGCTGCTGAGTTTCTCAGTTTAGCGAAGCCTGAGAAATACTACTTCGTCGGCTACGACCCTCTGAAAACCTTCAATCAGGGAATGCTTGCAAAAATCAAGGAGCTTTATGGAGAGCCTGAGCTGGAGGTTTACTACAAGTCTCCAAGCGTCTCGCCCGATGACTACAAGAATGTTGCGAAGCAGATTGCCGAAATGGCTGGTGAGAGAGACGTAATAATCCTTGGCGACCCCGGTGAGGTTTCAATTAACTTCCTGAAGGAATACAGGGCAAACGGTGGCATGGGTATAATCTACTCTGTTGGTGGCGCCCTTGCATTGCCCGCAACTCTGGAAAAGCTGAATGCTGACTACACTGCCTTCCAGGCCGCTGCGCTTGAAGAGACGGAGAAAACAGACTTAACTTCGAAGTACTTTGCCGAATACAAAGCAAAGTTTGGAGAAGATGCAAACAACTATGCCGGGCTGCTTACCTACGACTCAATAATGATTCTATCTCAGGCCTTTGAAAAGGTTGGAAAGGAGAAGCTCATCGAAACGCTTGAATCAGGCAGCTTTAAGGGAGCT
>DAINRD010000104.1:0-6236 GCA_036742095.1 Archaeoglobus sp.
AATTGAGCCTTTATCCACCTTCTCAAAAACTCTTGAAAGCAGAGAGGGAAGCCTTTCACTGTGGTGTTGTGAAGCTTCCCTCGGGTGAATCCCCCCCTCTTTTGGGATATAGGGGTCGTTTTCAAGGGCTAATACGCCCTCCTCGTCCACAACACCTACGCTGAGACCCCAAGCGGTACCCTCAATACCGAGAGCAATCATTTCTTCTTGAACTCTGTGTAGCCACACTTTCCGCAGCTCAGTCTGTCTTTGTGATCTGCCAGGAACACACCCTCTCCACATCTCGGACAGAACTTTCTCTTTCTAACGACCTTTTCTCCCTTAATATCGTAGTATTTGTGAACGCTTTCAGCCCCCTTTGCCATTTCAACACCCCCTCACTTACTCCCCTCTGCCTGCTCAACAACCTTGTTCCTCTCAATTATGTGGTCCTCCTCAATTTTCTGCAGGTCCTCAACGGTGTCGTAAATCTTCACGTAGCATTTTGCCTCCGTCTTTCCGAACTCTGTTTTTATGTAATCCACCACAACCCTTTCTGGTTCAGCGTTCATCAGACCTGCAATCTTGGCCTTTACCTCACTTCTCGATGGTGTTTTTCCCCCAAAGCTCAATCTGCAGTAAACCTCCCTTCTCTTCAGCAGAGGATTTTTTCTGTCCTTCTCCACGTAAACCTCCAAGTTAATCACCTCCCATCAGATATTCCAACTCCTCACACTCTCCAACTACCTCCATTCTCCTAAGAAGATTGAGTATTAGAACTTTCTTCTCGGAGTCAACTTTCAGAGCGACAACTCCCTCCCCCGGTTGACCATAAACAATTACGGCACTTTCGGGGAGAAGTTTCACCAGAGGCATAACTGCCAGATCCTCTTCCCCATCAACAAATACAACAACCTTCCTTCCATTTTTAGCCAGCTCAACAGCCTCAGCGAGAGTTGAAATTAGCTCACACGTGATGTGGGCTGGCGGATTGTAGACCTTCATTTCCACGTTAAAAGCCTTCCTTTCAACCTCTACAATCTCTTCTCTGAGAGTTTTCCCATCAACCACTGCAATGTCGGGCACAATTCCAACTTCAAGGGCTGATGCTGTCACGAGGTCTCCGACAAAGCAGACAAGCTCGGATTTTCTTACTTCCTCCACCTCAAGAATTAATCCCGACCCCTTTCCAATGTAAAGCCTCCCATGGGGTTTTGCAAGTTCCGCTCGCATACTCTCAGGAAGTTTCAGCCCCTTCATCCAACTCTCAAAGCGTACTTACCCGGTATTTTGATTTCAAGCCTTTTTGCGATTTCGCTCCTCTCCGGGTCAACAATCACGACATAGCCGTACCATTCCTTGGTTAAATCCGTGCTACCGCAATTTCTGCAGATGTTTGTGTCAATGTTTATAAATCTGCAGTTCTTGCAGGCAAGCTCTGCCATTACGCCTCCCTCTCCTTCATAAGCTTTTCAATCTCCTCCTCAATCCACTTCAAAGCTCCAAGCCACGGCTGTCTCATTGTCAGGCCTATCTTGCTCTTCTCCGGTTCCCTCTCTTTAAGACTCAGCGAGACAATCCTAGCTCTAACCTGATCCCCTTCCTGCAGCGCCTTTTTAGTCTCTCTACCAACGAGCCTTTTGTTCTTCTCATCAAAGACCATGTAGTCGTCAGTTACCTGACTCATATGGAGGAGAGCATCGAAGGGCCCGATGGAAACAAAAGCACCAAATTCAACGATCTCGATAACCTCCCCCTCAACGACTTCCTGATGAATTGGTCTGAAGCATATGGCGTTAAAAACAACATCGAAGTAAACAGCCCCATCTCCTTCAATAATTCTTCCTTCTCCAATTTCCTCGATGCTCTCAATACCTATTATCATTCCGTACTCTCTATCAAGCCTGCCCTCAAATTGCTCCCACAATAGAGAGTTAATTACCGCTTCAATATCTTCTCCAAGCTTTGAAGGGGGAACTCTCACAGTATCTCGAAGCTTTATTCTTGCATACATAAAATCATCACCGCAGCCATGCTCAGATGGAAGGCAATATAAATTTAACTAAGGCTCAAAATAAATGTTTCAAACCCAGGCCTCATTTATTTTGCTAAAAAGTTTCACAAGAAATTCAGCATTTTCGGAAATGAACTCGGCCATTACCCTGGCATAGGCCGAAACCATTGTCTCGTTATCTGAATAGAAGTACCTGTCGCTCTGAAGAACCTCCGTCTCCTTTCTCAGGACCAAGGTCATCCCCATGGTTCCGTTCAAATCACCGAAAATGACGGTACTGTTCTCGCCGACTGTGTTTATTGCAGCTCCAATCTTTGCGGAAAGTTCAGGTGAGCTGGAAATCTCATCAAGAACTGCCGTCGTAACCTCGTTATTTGCAGCCATCAGGGCGAGCGTTCCGTAGATGACTCCCCATAAATTCTGATACACAGACTCGTCTCCAGAGTTGTCGAGAATATCTAAGAATTTGTTGCTTATCTCAAGGTTAGAGATGGTATTTTTTAGCAAAACAACCGCAAGCTGCTCCGCATCCATTGAGAAATCCTCGGCCATCACAGGATAAAATGTTATGAGCAATGAAACAGCGATTAGGAATTTCTTCATGCTATATGATGTTCTTTCACTAATATAAACTTTAAGTTGAGTTGATGATTATCAACATGAGAACTTTGAATGAATCGTAAGATTTTTATATGGATTGTAGATAGCATGCTCCATGAAAGTGAGATGGCATACCATATTATTGGTACTTCTGGTTTTGGGAGGGGCATCGGCATCTGCAATATACTTCTCCCTCAAAGGGAACATTGATGTGATAGAAAGCAGTGTTGAAGTCTCTCCAACGAGTTTCAGCATTGAAATTGCAAAGGGGGCCTATTACGTCAAGGAAATCAAGGTGAAGAATAAGGGTAGCGAGTTGGAGATTTACTTTGAGGATGTTGTGGAAGGACCAGGGAAGGATGCCATTGACGTTTCCTTCCACACTCAGGAAGGCGCGACAATTTCCAGATCCAATAAACTCAAACTTCCATCCGGCACTCCGGATAATCCCTCTGAAACTGTCGTCAATGTTCACATTGCCGTAGATAAGGACGCAAAACCGGGTAAGTATTCAATATATATCCACGCCAAGAAATCCAAGAAATGAAAACTCTTTTATTTTTTCTTGCCAAGAGTCTGAGATGGCAAAGGTTGCAGTTGTCTCAATAGGAGGGGCAGGAACAAGTATAATGAAAGAAATGATGAAGATTTCCACTGACTACGCAGCCTACAACGTGAATGAGAAGAAATCCGTCAATAATGCGAGATATTACGGATACGAAGAGATTGAAGTTCTCGCTGAGGAACTCGAGTCCTTTGACTGTGTGGTCATAACCGCCGGTCTCGGCTCAAAAAGCGGAGATGCTCTGGCAGAACTCTATGGCAAACTCGATAAAGTTAGAAAGATATGCTTCCTTGTTTCTCCCTTCTACTTCGAAATCGACAGATTGCTTAAATCCAGAACTCAACTGAGCAAAATTATGGACAACAACTTTGAAGGGGCAGTTGTTTCACTGAACTCCCTTGTAAAGGACTTGGAAGATGCGGAACCGAGCAGGGAAAGGCTTGAGAAGATGATTAAAAAGTTTGACAGAGAGATGGCCGAACTTATAATTGAAATGATGCAGGAAGTTGAATAATAAAGTTTATCTTCTAAAAATGCTATCCACTCCGATGATTGACGAAAAAAATCTCAAAATCATGGAAGGTATAGCCAAGGGCCTATCGCTCGAAGAAATCGCCGAATACGCTGGAGTTTCTAAAAAAACGGCTTACAATAGAATCAAAGTGCTTGAAGATTTGGGAATAGTAAAGAAGGTTAAAAGAACCTGGGAAATTGATTACAAAAAGGCAGAGTGCGATACCATCGGAATTCTCCTCTTGGGGGTGCACAATGACTATGAAGGTTTAAAGAAGTTGACGGAGAGGCTCAAAAAGTTCGATTTTGTGGAGAAGGTTTACAAGCTTGTGGGCTCCAACTACAACCTTCTTGTTGTGGTGAGGTACAAGAGCCTGAAGGAGCTCGTTACCGAAGGGGAAAAATTCCTTGAGTGGTTGCAGAGGAGCGGTATTAAGATAGATTCAATGGCCCAGTTTGTAGGAGAGACTGTGAAGGACAGCCAGCGGACAATCCTGCTTTAAATTACTACCACGTTACCATTTTTGGTCAAAAATTCCACTTTTGTTGAAAATTATGGGTTAATACCTACACTGATGAGAAACACTTAAATAATATCATTATCAAACTGGATTATGGAGGTTCTGGTGGTCGGTGCGGGCACGATGGGGCACGGAATTGCAGAAGTCTGTGCCCTTGCTGGAAATGAGGTAATTCTCTGCGACGTAAACGAGAACATTTTGAAAAATGCGCTCTCAAGGATAGAGTGGAGCGTCAGAAAACTTGAGCAAAAGGGAAGGATAAAAAGGGCAGATGAGGTGCTTAAGAGGTTGAAAACCACAACGGATTTAGCCGAAGCGGCCAAGGAGGCTGATTATGTCATAGAGGCCGTTATTGAGAAAACCGAGGTGAAGCATGAGGTCTTCAAAACCCTTGATGAGAACTGCAGGGAGGACGTGATTCTTGCCACTAACACCTCTACCATTCCAATAACGGATATAGCTGCCGCAACCAAGAGGGGCGACAAGGTGATTGGACTGCACTTCTTCAACCCTCCAACTCTGATAAGGCTGGTTGAAATAATAAAAGGGAAGGAGACGAGCGACGAAACTGTAAGGAAAACCGTTGAGTTTGCCAAGTCAATCGGTATGGATTACGTTCTCGTTGAGAAGGACGTTCCCGGGTTTTTGATCAACAGGATAAACATAAGGGTTTTCGTAGAGGCAATAAGGCTGCTTGAGGAGGGTTTCAGGCCAGAACAGATTGATGCAGCAGTTAAGTACAGAGCGGGACTTCCTATGGGCCTCTTTGAGGTTGTTGACTTCAGCGGAGTTGATACGGTTTACAACGTCCTCAATGAGGTGAGGAAGAGGGGTTTTGATGTTGAGATGCCCGAACTGCTCGAAAGGATGGTCTCGGAGGGCAGGCTGGGAATGAAGACGGGCAAGGGATTCTATGAGTACACTGGCTTTTATTCGAGGGTTAAAATCTCGAAAGACCTTGCGTACAGCGTCAACCCAATAAATCTGCTGGCTCCGGGGATTAACGAGGCTGCTTGGCTGATAAGAAACGGAATTGCAACGAGAGAGGATATAGACAAGGCAACGGTGAAGGGAATGGGCTACCCGAAGGGCATTCTGGACTTTGCCGACAGCTATGGCATAGACAGGGTTGTTTCGGTGCTGGAAACAAGGAAGGGGAAGACCGGACTGAAGGAGTACGAGCCGGATGAGCTGCTGAAAGAGCTTAAGGAGAAAGGAAAGCTCGGAAAGAAGAGTGGCGAGGGGTTTTACAACTGGAATTACGAGCTTGAGGATATCGGGCCGGTAAGGTATGAGAAGAGGCACAACTATGCAGTTATAACCATGAGAAGGGGTGAGAAGCTGAATGCCTTAAACGAGGAGATGTGGGTTGGGTTGGCAAAAGCCTTCAGAAAGGCGAGGCTTGACAGGGATGTTAGGGCTGTAATCATAACCGGAGAGGGTAGAGCCTTCTGCGCCGGAGACGACATAGCTGTAATGGGCTCTTGGAAAAGCCTGAGGGACGGCGTTGAGTTCTTCGAGAACGTTGCCATGCCCCTCATCTCAGAGCTTGCCGACTACGACAAGCCCGTAATATCACTTGTGAACGGAAATGCCTTTGGTGGCGGGATGGAGCTCAACATGTTCTTCGACATCGTTATAGCCAGCGAAGATACGAGCTTTGCCGTTCCAGAGGGGCTGATTGGTGCTATCCCCCCTATCGCTTCCTCCTTCGGATACGCCCTATTCGGCAGGAAAATGGCATACTATGCCTTAACTGGAGAACCGATGGACGCAAAGGAGGCGAAGGAGTTCGGGCTGGTTGATTTAGTTGTGCCGAAGTACTGCTTGGAGGATGTCGGGATTGAGCACGTTGATAAGGTTTGCAGAGTTGCTCCTTTAGCAGCGCAGTCGATAAAGAGGTCGATGAACGCCGTAAGACAGCTTTTCAGAAATGCCTTAGAGCTTGCGGGAAAGGAGATTGAACTCCTAATCCCAACTGAAGACTTCGCCGAGGGAATGGCAGCCTTTATTCAGAAAAGACGACCTCAATGGAAGGGGAGAT
>DAINRD010000105.1:0-6198 GCA_036742095.1 Archaeoglobus sp.
GAGGGGCTCAGTGAGATATACGCACCTAGGAGGGAGAGATGATGCTGCTGGACATTGAGAACCTGACAACAATCTTCAGAACCCGCAGAGGTGTTGTGAGGGCGGTGGATAACGTCAGCATGTCCGTTAAAAAGGGCGAGTTCATCTCCATTGTCGGAGAGAGCGGTTGCGGAAAATCAACTCTCGCTCACTCCGTCATGAGGTTGATTGATTATCCCGGTGAAATTTCGGGGGGTAAGATAATTTTTGATGGTGTTGATTTGCTTTCTTTAAGCGATGAAGAAATGAGGGAAATCAGGGGCAGCAAGATAGGGATGGTGTTTCAGGACCCAATGACCAGCCTTGACCCTCTTGAAAAGATAGGAGACCAGATTGCAGAGACAATCATGGAGCACATGGACGTCTCAAAGAAAGAAGCTTGGCAGATGGCGAGAGAAATGCTTGAGAAGGTGGGCCTTCAGCCTGACAGAGTTAATTCATATCCACATCAGCTCAGCGGTGGGCAGAGGCAGAGAGTTATGATTGCGATGGCCATATGCCTCAATCCCAAGCTTTTGATTGCGGATGAGCCAACTACAGCCCTTGACGTCATAGTTCAGGAGAAAATAATGGACTTGCTGGAGGACATGAAAAGAGAGGGCAGGGCAATTATGTTGATTACCCACGACTTTGCCTTGGCTGCTGAGAGAAGCGACAGAATTGCGGTGATGTACGCTGGATGGCTTGTAGAGCTTGGGAACGCTGATAAGCTGACGAATGAGCCGCTCCACCCCTACACGAAAGGTTTAATTCAGTCCGTTCCAGACGTGTGGATGGATAAGGAGATAAAGCCCCTCCCCGGCTTTCCGCCCGACCTCATAAACCCCCCAGAAGGATGCAGGTTCAGGCCGAGGTGCTCTGAAGCTTCGGAGAAGTGCATGAAGGAACCGCCGGAGTTCGTAGTTGACGGAAGAGTTGTGAAGTGCTGGCTCTACGGGTGATATAATGCTGAGAGTTGAGAACCTCAAGAAGTACTTCCCCGTTCAGAAATCTGCTCTGGAGGTTTTGCTGAGCGGAAGAAGGGACTTTGTGAGAGCTGTCGATGGTGTGAGCTTCGAAATGAAGCAGGGTGAAGTTCTTTCCCTCGTTGGGGAGAGCGGATGCGGTAAAACGACGACAGGCAGAATTATTGTCGGATTGGAAAGGCCGACGAGCGGTAAGGACAGAGAGATAACTTCTCTCAGCGAGGAAGAGCAGAGGAGGATGAAGAGGCACATCCAGATGGTCTTTCAGGACCCCTACGCCTCCCTCAATCCGAGGATGAAGATTGGGGAGCACCTCGTTGAGTCCATCACAATTCACGGAATTGCGGAGAACGAGTAAGCGAGAGAAATAGCTATGTCGATGCTGGACAGGGTTGGGCTGCCGGGTGAGCAGTTCTTCAACAGGATGCCCTACCAGCTGAGCGGAGGGCAGAGGCAGAGGGTTGCGATAGCGAGAGCGATGATTCTCAAGCCTGACTTCGTTGTTGCGGATGAACCTGTTTCAATGATTGACGTCAGCCTGAGGGCGGCGATTCTTGACCTGCTCATGTCCTTCAGGGATGAGTACAATCTCAGCATGCTCTTCATCACTCATGATCTGTCAGTTGCAAGAATTGTCGGCGACAGAATTGCGGTGATGTATCTTGGAAAGATAATGGAAATTGGAAAAACGAAGGAGGTTATACACAATCCAAAGCATCCCTACACCGCAGCTCTTCTCTCCTCAGTTCCGAGCTTCGTGAAAAAGGGAAGAAGAGTTGAGATTATCGGAGATATTGCCAATCCCATCAACATTCCCTCAGGATGCAGATATCACCCCCGCTGTCCCTTTGCGAGGGAGAAGTGTAAGAAGGAGGAGCCAGAGCTAAATGGTGGGGAGCGCAGCTTCGCCTGCCACTTTCCACTTGAGGGCGGGTTCTGAAGTTTTTCCGAGTGTAAAGTACCACAAAATGAGAACTTTGGAGACTTCTTAACTGAATCTTTCTGAAAACGATTTTTCGCCACCATAAACACAAACCGCAAAATTTAAATTGCCACTTTGAAACTAAGTAGCATGACAAAGATTGGCAAGAAAATAAGGATTGAAAGAATTATCAACAGGGAGAGTGGTAACACTGTAATCGTCCCTATGGACCACGGAGTCTCGATGGGGCCCATTGAGGGGCTGAAAAATTTGGCTGAGACTGTTAATGCTGTGGCTGAGGGTGGGGCGAACGCTGTGGTGCTGCACAAGGGTGTGGTTGGCTTCGGTCACAGGGGATACGGTAAGGATGTGGGCCTTATCATCCACCTCAGCGCCTCAACCTCGCTCGCCCCCGATCCAAACGAGAAGGTTCTGGTTTGCACGGTTGAGGAGGCGATAAAGCTCGGTGCAGATGCAGTAAGCGTTCACGTAAATGTGGGTAGCAAAACTGAGGCATACCAGTTAAGGAAACTGGGGGAAATATCTAAAATTGCTGCTGATTGGGGAATGCCACTGCTGGCGATGATGTATCCGAGAGGAGATGGAATCAACCAGTTCGATGAGAAGGCAGTAGCTCTCGCCGCAAGGGTGGGAGCGGAGTTAGGGGCGGACATTATCAAAACCAACTTCACTGGAGATGTGGAAAGCTTCAGGAGGGTTGTTGAAGGCTGCCCCGTTCCAGTAGTTGTCGCCGGAGGCCCCAGGATGGGGAGTGACGAGGAAATCCTTAAAATGGTCAGGATGGCAATGGATGCGGGAGCGAGGGGCGTGGCGATAGGAAGGAACATATTTCAGGCTGACAATCCGACAAAGATGACCAGAGCCATATCAATGATAGTCCACGATAACGCTGAGGTCAGTGAGGCCCTTGAATACCTGAAAAGTTAGCTTATGTAGTCGTCAAGACTTTCTATTTTCCTCCCGCAGTAATGGCACCTCGCCGTTACCCTCATTTGTTCTGTTTTGATGTAAAATTTTGCTGTTATTGGCTCCCTCTCAGCATTGGAAATGCAGGCGTGGTTGGGACATTTGAGCACACCCTCCACCACCGCAGGAGGGCTGACCTTGAACTTCCTCTCTATCTCATAATCCCTTATCAGGTTGATTGTTGCGTTTGGAGAAATCAGGGCGATTTTGTTGAGCTCCTCATCCCGAATAAACATTCCCTCAACTTTGACAATGTCCTTCTTTCCCATCTTGCTGCTTGGTACGTTCATTGCCATTGAAACCATCAAATCAGTTCCGGGCTGAATTTTCAGTATTTTCAGCACCAGTAAAGCTTTACCGGCGTTGATGTGGTCTATAACCGTCCCCTCCTTAATTTTGCTCACCACAAGCTCCTTCACAGCATCACCTCGCTCAGTATCGCCATTCTGACTGGAACCCCGTAGAAAGATTGCTGGAAGTAGCGGGCGTGCTTCGTTGAGTCAACTGATGGGTGAATTTCATCAACCTTCGGCAGGGGGTGCATTACAATCATTGTGTCTTTGGCATTCCTAAGGGTCTCTGCCGTGATGCGGTAGCTGCCGGAAACTTTCCTGTATTCCTCCTCATCCGGAAAACGCTCCTTCTGTATTCTTGTAACATAGAGGACATCTATTTCGGAGATTACCTCTTCCAGCTTCGCCTTCCTGATTTCTGCATTCACGTCTTCGATTATGTCCTCAGGTAAAGCGAGGGCTTCTGGGCTGATGAGGTAAATTCTCATTTCAAATAGGGTGAGGGCCCTTATCAGGGAATGTATGGTTCTTGAATACTTGAGGTCGCCCATAAGAGCAATGGTTATTCCGTCAAGCCTCCCGCACTCCTTTTGGATGGTGTAGAGGTCGAGGAGCGTTTGAGTGGGATGCTGCCCCGCCCCATCGCCTGCGTTGATGACCGGCACGGATGAGTTCTCTGCAGCAAATCTCGCAGCTCCTTCAAGAGGATGCCTTATTACGATGGCATCGCAGTAACCTGAGACGACTCTGATGGTGTCTGCGAGCGTTTCTCCCTTTGCAATGCTGCTCGCCTCCTGAGCGGTCAGGTTAATAACATCCCCACCAAGCCTCTTCATCGCTGTTTCGAAGCTCATTCTGGTTCTTGTTGAAGGTTCGAAGAAGAGGTTTCCGAGGATTTTGCCCTCAAGAATTCTCAGCTTTTTCTTCCCCTTAGCAACATCCTCAAACTCTTCAGCTTTTTTGAGAATGTAGTTTATGTCCTCCCTATCAAGGTCGCCGATAGAAATGAGGTGCTTCATCATGGTTTCTCGAATTTTATGGTATTAAACTTTCTCGCCTGTGCCATTGACTTGACATAACCAAGTAAAAGCTTAAATAATCGTGAAGAAATTTTAACGTATGCCGAGTTCTACTGGATTGAAAGAAAACGTTGCTGGAGCGCTGAGCTACCTGCTTGGCCCGATTACGGGAATTCTTTTCCTCTTGATGGAGAAGGAAAGCCAGTTTGTAAAGTTTCACGCCATGCAATCGACTATTACCTTTGGTGGACTGTGGGTGATAAACATAATACTTTCATTTATACCCTACATTGGCTGGATGCTTTTGCCAATCGTCAACCTAATCGGCCTGATTCTCTGGATTGTCCTCATTTACAAGGCCTACAGCAACGAATGGTTTAAGCTTCCCGTTGTTGGGGACATTGCGGAGCAGCAGATCGGAGGAGTATGAAGGTATTCGAGTTTGAGTTGGGGAAAGGTTTCCTGCTCAGACTGGACTACGGGAAAGAGCTGGTAAGGCAGATTGAGGAATTTCTGGAGGAGAAGGAAATTCATGCAGCCTGCATTTCAGCGATAGGGGCGGTCAGGAGTGCTGTGATAGGCTACTATGATCAGGAGAAGAAAGAGTATGTAAGGAGGGAGTTAAAGGAACCGCTTGAAATCCTGAGCCTGTCCGGAAACGTCTCGGTGAAGGATAGCAAGCCTTTCTGCCACCTTCACGTCTTGCTGGGAAAAGATGGGGAGGTTTACGGGGGGCATCTGTTTTCAGCGGAAGTTTTCGCCTGTGAGGTCTTCGTTCTGCCCCTGAAGGGAGAGGCTCCCGAAAGGGCTTTTGACGAGCAAACGGGGCTGTTTCTTTGGTAGCTCTCCCCTTCAACGCTTGTTTCTGGGCATGCAGATTATTTCTTTTATTTCAGCATCGAAGAAGTTGTTCATGTGAGCAGGACGGATAACCACAGCAGTATCAGCCCCCCTGTGTCTCCCGCCCACTGCAACAACCTCTTCAATGGGTATGGCTCCGCTGTCTGCGGCCATGATAGTAATCTCAACGCAGACCTTAAGCCCATGCCCGAAGAGGGAGCGGAGGGCTTCAGCAATCGCTTCAGTTCTGCTAACCCCACCAAGCTTCCTGCTGATGCTCCTTTCCAAGCCTGAGAGGATGTGGGACTGTCTTACGATTTTCGCTCCCCTTTTCCTTAGCTCCTCCTCCACTTCAGGAGTCATTGAGTTTTCCCCTTCCTTCAGAAAGCCGGTGTGGTAGGTAACAACGACCACTTCAAGCCCTTCAGCCATTTCAAGGGCTTTCAGAGCTGTGTCGCCGTAGGATGATGCCACGACAAGGTGTTTAATACCGAGTTCCTTAGCCCTCTCGACCGCAAGCCTGAGGGTTTCCTCCGTGTTCTCCCTTCCTGGTTTGTCGAAGTAGACAATCTTCTTCTCCATGGGCAAAATAGGATCAAGGATTTAGATAACTTTTTGGTATGAAACCATAGAGCCTCACTTGCTGAAGCAACACAAGGATTTTTAAATTACAGTTTAACATTCATCAAATGGCAGGACTGGAAGAGCTCAGAAACCTGTCAGGGACGAAAATCAGGCTGCTCAAAATTCTGAAAGAGTGGAAAGACCTTACAGATATCTCAAACGAATGCGGGCTGAAAAAGCAGAGTTTGATTCCGCACTTAAGATTCCTGAACACTTTTGGACTTATTGAGAAAAAGGGTAGGTATTACAGGACAACAAAAGTCGGTGAGCTTTTTCTTGAAAAGTTTTCTGAATTTGCCAGATTTCTCAACGTTATTGGAAGCTGCGGAAAATTCTTGAGTGAGTACGATATCTCACCCATCCCTGCAAACCTGCTCAGCAGAGTTGGAAGCTTTATGGAGCAAAGATTTACGCCAAGAAAAACCCTTACGAGTTCCTTCCAGAGTGGCTCGATATCGTCAAAAATTCAGGTCGAATTCAAGGCCTCTCTTCAGTCTATCACCCTGCCT
>DAINRD010000106.1:0-6184 GCA_036742095.1 Archaeoglobus sp.
GTTGATGGTGCGATGAGGCCGTGGCAACCAGCTTCTCTTGCCTTCTCAACGATTTTCAGCGAAACTGCACTCATGAACTCCTCCCCGCCGGGGCTGCTGAGTTCAGTTACAGCATAAACCTTCCCTCCAAACCCCTCAGCCACTCTGCAGACCTCTCTGAGAGTGTCAAAGCCAACGAAACCGTGGACAATTACCGACTCGGCAGAGTTCTCGAAGGCTATTTTTGCGATGAGGGAGCTGGTGTAGGGGATGTCCGCTATTTTGAAATCGGCTATGACAGGTTTAATTTCGGAGAGCTGTCTTATTATCCCAATTCCGGCCGAAAGAACGAGTGGGTAATTGACCTTTATCCTGTCAATGTGCTCAGAAACTTTTTCAGCAATTTTCACAGCTTCCTCTCTCTCCATCACATCAAGAGCCAGTATGAGCTGTTTCATTGCCTTAAGAACTCCCCCAGGTAAAAATTGTTTTTGTATTCTGGTAGTGTTGGTATAACTCAGATTTTTCGCAGGAGTTTCTCATAATCAGCCCTTGTTCCGGCGCTTCCGTGTCCCGGGTAAACCCCTGAGAAATCCAACTCCGAAATTTTTCTTACCGAATCGATATACTGGCTGTAGTTTGAGCAGAAGCTTTTCGGAGAGAGTGAAAGACCGTTCCCACCCCTCATCAGGTCTCCGCAGTAAAGGTTTCCCTCATGAAGAATGCAGATACTGCCGGGAGTGTGGCCGGGTGTGTGGATGATGGTGGCGTTGATGTTCAGCTCCTCGATGCCTTTAAGGTCTTCTGGGGGTTCAGCCCTGAATATTCTCTCCCCAACTCTCGCCAGCAAGCCGAGAAAGCCAGAGTACTTCATTCTCTTCTCTCCCAGAATAAAGGGGATGTCTTCGCTGTGCACGTAAACGGGGCAGCCGAACTCCTTTTGCAGAGCACTCGCCGCAGCGTAGTGGTCGAAGTGGGCGTGGGTTATGATTATGCCATCAAGCTCCTTCAACTGCTTTGAAATTAGCACTGCATCTGTCCCCGCATCAATCAGGTATGCTGAATCCCCATCTTTTATGAGGTAGACGTTGCAACCTCTTGATTTAAGCTTCACAGAAGAGTGTTATGTTTGTAGTTAAAAAATTTTACAGAGTTAAAAAACTCCGATGCTATCGATAAACCTCAGTCTCTTCGGCAGCGGTGGGTGAGTTGAAAGGAACTCCTGAATCGGGCTGACCTTCATTTTCTTCAGGGCTTCAATGTCTGCCCTCGCTATTGGCTCTGCCACCGCATTGGTGAAGGCGTAGATGAAGAGCGTTCTGAACTTGCTGTCCTGGATGGGAGCAAGGTAGTCGGGGTAGCGGTGGTAGAAGAGGTGTATCTTTGCCAGGCTCCTCTGCATTGCATCCTTGTTTGTCGCCCTAACACCCTCAAAATCAGCGTAGTACTCTCTGAGTCTGCTGAAGGCGAGAACGAGAATCTGAACAACGAATGAAACTATTACAGCAGCAATGCCAATTGCTGCAAGCTGCGCTCCCCTCCTGTCGTCCCTAAATGAGGAGTGGATCAGAGCGTAGCCGAGGTAGAAGATTAATGAGGGCAGCAGGCCGAAGAGCAGCATTACTGCATTGTCTCTGTGCTTGTGGTGGCCGATTTCGTGCCCAATGACTGCCTCAAGCTCCTCCTGACTTAACATTCTCATTAAAGACTCTGAAACTGCCACGAACTTGCCAGTCAAAAAGTTTCCGTAGGCGAAGGCGTTTGGGGGACTTCTCACAATTACTGCCTTTGGCGGCTTGACGTTCAGCCTCCTCGCCACGCTGTTCACGACCATCTGCAGCCTCTCGTCCCTCTGCGCTCCGTAGCTGAGGTTGATGAGGTAGGGAGAAAGCAGGTACATCAGCAGGTTGATTATCAGCAGGAAGACTATAAGCCCGTAGAAGCTGATGTAGACTCCAGCGTAGGCGAGTATGAGGTAAATTATTGCTGCCGAAATGGCGAGAATCATTCCGGCGAGAAGCACCATTGAGGTGAAGAGCGAGAACTTCCCTGAAACTCTGCTGGCCACCTTGGGGGCGATGGTGGAGGCTAAGAGCAGCATTACCAAGTAGCCCACTACGGCCAGCATCATGTATACAGGGTCGAAGAAGTACAGCACCATGTTGGTTAGTTGGTGTTGCGATATATATACTTTAAACCGCTTAAAGCAGGCTTTTTGTCCCTCTTGTGGTGTCCAATCTCAAAAGATTTAAACCTCTCAGTGATACGGGATGTTATGAAGGTCGTGCTATCGTATTCCGGCGGACTCGACACAACAGTATGCATTCCCCTGCTTAAGGAAAAGTACGGGTTTGATGAGGTTATTACGGTCACAGTTGACATAGGGCAGCCAGAAGATGACGTTAAGAGGGCTGAGGAGAGGGGGAAGAAATATGCGGACAGGCACTACACGATTGATGCAAAGAAGGAGTTTGTCGAATCCCTTTTCATGCTAATCAAGGCCAATGGCAATTACGAAGGTTATGTTCTCGGAACCGCCATTGCAAGACCTTTAATTGCAGAAAAGGTTGTCGAGGTTGCCAGAAGGGAGAATGCCGATGCTATAGCGCATGGCTGCACTGGAAAGGGAAACGACCAGCTCAGGTTCGAGAATGTTTTCAGACAGTACGGCTTCAAGGTTATAGCCCCGGTGAGAGAGCTTAACCTGACGAGAGAGTGGGAAATCGACTATGCTAGGAGACACGGCATTGAGGTGCCTGCTACAAAGGAAAAACCCTACAGCATCGACGAAAACCTCTGGAGCAGGAGTGTTGAAGGTGGTAGGCTTGAGGAGCCATCCTTTATCCCGCCCGAGGACATATACGAGTGGAGCATAAGCCCTGAAAAGGCACCAGACAACCCTGAAATCATAAAGATTGACTTTGAGAAGGGGATTCCCGTAGCTCTCAACGACGAGAGAATGGACGGATTCGAGCTGATAAAGACTCTGAACGAGATTGGAGGAAGACATGGAGTGGGAAGGACTGACATGATAGAGGACAGGGTTCTTGGCCTTAAGGCGAGGGAGAACTACGAGCATCCCGCCGCGACCATTCTCATAACAGCCCATAGAGACCTCGAAAACCTTGTCCTCAGCAGAAGGGAGATCAAGTTCAAGAGGTTCGTTGAGGAAGAGTGGGCGGAGCTTGTCTACTATGGCCTGGTCAACGACCCGCTTTTCGATGCTCTAAACGCCTTCATCGACAAAACTCAGGAGAGGGTTACGGGATGGGTGAAGGTGAGGCTTTACAAAGGTTCCGCCGTTGTTGTGGCAAGACACTCTCCCTACGCCCTCTATTCAGAAGAACTCGTATCCTTTGATACAGAAGCCATCGACCAGCGCCTTGCAGAAGGATTTGCAGCCTTCCACGGCCTTCAGGGAAGACTCTTCAGGAGGCTGTTTCAGTAACATTTTAAATTTTTAAAATCAACTTGAGACATGGACTTCATCATAGTATCAGTGGGCAACGAAATTTTGAGTGGAGATATAACCAACTCCAACGCAGCCTACATGGCCAAAAAACTCACTAAAGCGGGCCACAAAGTCAAGAAGATAATAACCATTCCCGACGACGTTAACGTCATCGCAAAGGAGGTCAGGAGGGCCTCAGAGGAGGCAGACTTCGTTCTGGTTACAGGAGGGCTTGGAGCTACGCACGATGACGTAACTGCAGAGGGAATTGCCAAGGCTTTCGGCAGGAGCCTCGTAATTAACAGAGATGTCTACGATTGGCTGAGCAAAATCAGCAGAAATGAAGAAGCAGTGAGGAAGATTTCCTCGGTTCCTGAAGGTAGTGAGATTGTCTGGAACGATGTTGGAGCTGCACCGGCCTTCATAATAGGGAATGTCGCCGTCATGCCGGGCGTGCCAGCTGAGATGGAGAACACCTTTGAAAAAATTCTTGAGAGATTTGACAAGGGAGATTATTTCGAAGAAACCGTGAAGGTGGACGGATTTGAGGTAAAAATCGTGGACAAGCTGAATCAAGTTGTGAGAGATAATCCAGATGTTGAGATAGGTTCTTATCCGAAGCCGGGCTTCGTGATGGTTAAATTCTCCGGGAAGGACGAGATGAAGGTTAGAAGAGCGGTAAAGCAGTTTGAGGAGTTGCTGAATGATAAGAGGTAAAATCTTCTACAGAGGGGAGTTCGTAGAAGCAGGAATAGATGTGGAAAACGGAAAGATAAAGAGAATTGGAAAGCTCGTCGAGGGCAAAGAGGTCAAGGGTGTCATCTTACCCGCTGGCATAGACGTCCACGTCCATCTGAGGGATTTTTCAGAGAAGAGAAAGGAAACCATAGAAACGGGCACCCTCTCTGCACTACACGGCGGCATCTGCCTCGTTGTCGACCAGCCCAACACCAAACCGCCTGTGGATGATGCAAAAACATACTTCAAAAGGATGGAAATTGCGGAGAAAAAGACATATGTCGATTATGCGCTGAACCTTGCCCTCACAAACTCAAATTCTGAAAAAATTGGAAGCATAATGCGGGAGATTTCTGAGAGGTACTACATTCCAGCGGTAGGGGAGGTATTCATCCAGCACAACAGCGAGGACTTTCAAATTGATTACGAGACGCTGAGAAGGGTTTACAACAGATTCAGGAAAGTTTTATTTACAATTCATGCCGAAGACCCATCTTATGTTGCCAATGGTTCTCCAAACTTCGTTTTCAGGCAGAGAGAAGCGGAGATTCTCGCCGTCGAGAGGGTTATAGAGCTCGGTGACTTCCACTTCTGCCACATATCCACCAAGGATGCAGCAAAGGAGGTCATGAACAGCAACTCAACCTTCGAGGTTGCCCCACACCATATGCTGTTAAGCGTTGAAGATCACGGAAGGCTTGGGAACCTCGTAAACGTCAATCCTCCGTTGAGGGACAAAGAGGATATGAACTGGCTCTTCAGAAATTTTCACAGAATTGACGTTCTTGCCTCCGACCACGCTCCCCACACAGTTGAAGACAAGGAGCTTGGCGCACCCGGATTTCCCGGAGTTGAAACCATGTATCCTTTATTTGTCAATATTGCCTCCAAGGGCTTTATCTCCTTTAAAGATCTGGTTGAAAAAATCGCAGTGAATCCGGCTAAAATCTTCGGTTTCCATGGATACGGTGAGATCGAAGTGGGAAACTACGCTAACTTTGTCGTTTTTGACCTGAAGAAAAGCAAAGAGGTTACAGCGGACAATTTACACTCAAAGTGTGGCTGGACACCATATGAGGGGTTTGAGGCTGTATTTCCAGAACAGGTTTATTTGAGAGGTAAAGAAGTGCTTGAGAGCGAATTGAAGTCTGGAAATGTTTTGAAAAGATATTTGTGAATGAAGATGGCAAAATTTCAGTTTTGAAAGAAAAAGGTTTTAAATTTCCAGATTATAGTTGTAATAATGAGAAACGGCGTCAGGTTGCTGATTGTCGATGATGATGATAGCATAAGAGAAATAATAAAGGTAATGCTGAAGGACTACGAAATCGTTGAAGCTTCCAATGGATTTGAAGCGGTTAGAATTTACGACAGAATGCGGCCTGACATGGTTTTAATGGACATCTCCATGCCTCAGATGGATGGAGTGGAGGCCACCAAGGAAATTCTGAAAATTGACCCCAAGGCCAAAATTATCGGGCTGACAGCCTTTGCGAGAAGTAGGGGGAAGGAAATGCTTGCGAATGGAGCTCTTGAGGTGGTTGAAAAGCCCTTCACCAGAAAAAAGCTCAAAGACCTGATTGAAAAGTACGTTGCAAGTGCAGTGGCATGAAAAAATTTTAACTCCCTGAACCTTTTCTGATTGATGGAGCTTGCACTGTTGCTGGTTGCGATTTTGATTGATTGGTTTATAGCCGAACCTCCAGCCTTTCTCCATCCCGTCGTCTGGTTTGGGAAAATAATTTCCGGGCTGGAAAGGTTGAGATTTGAGAAAAGACTGGCGGAAATTCTGTATGGTGCCTTTTGCTGTTTAATTGTCGTAACCTTCGCCCTGATTCTCGCTTTACTACCACTCCCCTACCCCCTGAACTTTCTATGGGCCATCTACCTCCTCTTCTCTTCCATTTCGATAAAGAGCATGGTGGAGCACGCAAAAGCTTGTGTTGTGAGCGGAGTGGATAGAGAAGCAGTGCAGATGATCGTGAGCAGAAATACGGAAGGGCTGAGCGAGGAGCA
>DAINRD010000107.1:0-1684 GCA_036742095.1 Archaeoglobus sp.
GCAGTTACCGCATTGGCCCCGGTGATGCCAACCCCCGCTCTTTTGAAAGAATTCTCAATATCCTTCCTCAAAAATTCAACAATCTCCCTTGCATCAGGCTTGATCTCCTCCCCGTAATGTTCTGAGAGCTGCTCGGCTATCATTTTGACCGATAAGTGGGCTGCTGGGCCAGTTGGATGCGATGGATGTTCGTTCAAAATCTGAATGAGTCTGTCCCCAATGTCAGTCTCCACGACTTCAATGCCTCTGCTTTCCAACTCCTCCCTCAACCTGATCTCCTTTGTAACGTTAGACTTTGATTTTACAACTATCTTTTCATCTCCAACGACTTCCAGCACCTTCTCCACGACTTCCTGAGGATTCGAAAGGATGTGGACGTCAAAACCCCTCTTTTTCAAATTTTCAACTGTCTGATTTAGAAGTTCAGGATTGGCAGCATCTCTCTCCCTTGCTGCCCTGACTTTCTTTGAAATCTCCAGTATTTCAGGATACTCCTTGAGGTTCCTTTTCTGTCTCTCCCTCAGCAGCTTGAAGGCTCTGTTCATCGCAATTAGCTTCTCTGCCTTTTCCCTGTCCACACTTTCTGTAATTGCTTATCCTTTAAAACTCTATCTCGTCCATGCCAATGGACTCCCTCAGCCCAAGCAGAAACTCGAACTCCAGTGGCGTTATCAGGGGCTTTTCAAACCTTGCCGAGTCGTCGTAAGCTATTCTCGGGCAGGCTGTGTTGACGTAAAAGTCGTAGGGTAGATTGTAAAGCTCCTCTGCCCTAAGGTTGTTGAGGTAGATTATGTGGCATGTCAACCCCTTCTGAGCAGCAAGCCTCTTAAGCCTTTCAGCAAGCTTCATCCTCTTCTGGCCGGGTTTGGATGATACAAGAATCCCCACTCTTCCCTTCCCAACACACTTTGAAACCTCCAGATACCTCCTTTTCTCAAAATCACCTGCATTGACCTCCTGCAATTCACCCGATAGCGGGTTGTAGGCGTAAACTTTCTTCCCGCTGTAAATGGCAGCCCCGATTGCGTGGAAGAGTCCATCACCGATGAAAACAACAGCTTCTGCCTTAGTGCCCCTCAAAACTGAGTAGTTGCATCCCAGAACCTGACCATCGTAAACAACCCTTCCACCTGCCTTTCCAACCTCCACCTCAAAACCCCTCTTCCTCAACCACTCTGCCACGTCTTCAATTTTGTGCACGTATTGAGCGGTGGCAATTAAGGCAATTTTCCTCTCCCTTATCTTCAAATCAATCTTCGGGTCGTAATCTACGAAGTATGGGACGTAAACAATTCTCTCATCCCTCAAAATAGGTGTGTGGGCAAAGTGAAGCAGCACGTCAACAACTTCAAGCAGCGCGAGGTCAAAGTCGCACGCTCCAAAATTTGTCTCACCTGATATCACAACTTCGTATCCCCTTCTCTCCAAATCCTCAGCTATCTCAATGGCTTTCCTTTTCAGACCATCAGGAAGCTGTATTCCAACCCTTTTGGCATTAACAAGCTTCTCGTAGGGTATGTGGAATTCTTCCATGAATGGAGTCTGTCATTAGATTTATAAAATAAGGCCTGAAATTTAGACTTGTGAAGGACTGGAGAAAACTGGAGAGCTACCTCGATAAGCTGAGGATAAAGGAAAAGGATGGCGAGGAGAGGAAAATTTACGCGGAGGTACTTGATGGAAG
>DAINRD010000107.1:1694-6106 GCA_036742095.1 Archaeoglobus sp.
GGGCTACATAACCGCCCTTGGTGGGGTTGTGAGTACTGGTAAGGAAGCCAACGTTTTCTACGCTGACGGAGTCTTTGATGGGAAGGAAGTGCCGATGGCCGTCAAGATATACCGCATAGAGACGAGCGAGTTTGACAAAATGGACGAGTATCTTTACGGGGACGAGAGGTTCGACATGAGGAGAATTTCTCCTAAGGAGAAAGTCTTCATCTGGACAGAAAAGGAGTTCAGAAACCTTGAGAGGGCGAAAGAGGCCAAAGTAAACGTTCCCAAGCCCTTCAAGTATATGAAAAACGTTCTGTTAATGGAGTTCATTGGTGAGGACGAGCTTCCAGCCCCAACTTTGATTGAAGTTGGTAAAGAATTGAGAGAGCTTGATGTGGAGAAAATATTCGGTGATGTTGTTGATAACATGAAAAAGCTGTATCAGAAAGCTGAGCTTGTGCATGCTGACCTGAGCGAGTACAACATAATGTATCTTGATGATGTTTGGTTTATAGACATGGGGCAGGCTGTAACCCTTAAACATCCGATGGCCGAAAGCTATCTTGAGAGGGATGTCAGAAACATCGTCAGGTTCTTCGCCAAGTATGGTGTTAAGGCTGATTCTAACGAGATTATCAACGAGATTAGGGGTGGTTGAGATGAACGTCATAGAGATGGAGATTCCTGAGGACAGGATTGGAGTTCTCATTGGCAAGGAGGGGGAGGTAAAGAAGCTGATTGAGGAAAAAACGGGCTGCAGGCTGAAGGTGAGCAGCAAGTACAATGTGGTAAAAATTGAATGTGAGGATGCGATTGGCTTTATGAGGGCAAAGGACGTGATAAATGCCATCTCCTCTGGCTTCTCTCCAGACGTTGCCCTCAAGCTCCTTTACGACGAAAATTTAGTGCTTGACGTCGTGGATCTTTCATCAATGCTCCCTGACAGCGCTCTGAGGAGAATAAAGGGTAGAATAATCGGAAAGGAGGGCAAGATGAGGAAGCAGATTGAGGACATGCTTAACGTCAACATTTCAATTTCTGAAAAGCACGTTGCCATTATCGGTGAGCCTGAAAACGTAGCTGCGGCAAGGGAGGCAGTTTTGATGATTGTTGATGGAGCACAGCACTCGACTGTTATAAAGTTCATGGAGAGGAAGAGGAGAGACCTGAAGTCGAGGAGTCTTGATTGGATATGAGCTGGCTGATTATAACGGAGAAGGACAACACGGCAAGGAGGATTGCATCAATTCTCTTCAAAGACGTTAAAACTCTCAAGAAAGGTAGGGTTAGCTACTACCACTCCCCATCCCTCAAAGCTTACGTCGTTGGCTTGAAGGGACACATAGTTGAGCTTGATTTCCCTGCAGAGGTGAACAACTGGTCAAAAACACCTCTCGAAAAGCTTCTGCAAACTCAACTCGTGAGAAAAGTCAAGGAAAAAACCATCTCGTCAATTCTGAAAGAGCTGGCAAAGGAGGTTGAAAGAGTTACAATTGCCACCGACTACGACAGGGAAGGAGAGTTAATAGGTGTTGAAGCTCTTGAAATCGTTAAAGGGGTTAACCCTTCTGTGAGGGTTGACAGGGTCAGATACAGCTCTGTGACTGAGAAGGAGATTAAAGCAGCTTTTTCAAAGCCCGTTAAGGTCGATTTTAACCTTGCCAGTGCAGCCCTTGCAAGACAGAAAATTGACCTGATATGGGGTGCAACGCTCACGAGACTCGTTTCAATCCATTCTGGCAGAATGGGAAAGGACTTTCTCAGCGTTGGAAGGGTGCAGACACCCACACTCAGACTGATCGTTGACAGGGAGATTGAAATTCAGAACTTCAAGCCTGAGAAGTACTACGAGATATTTGCCGATTTTGAGGGGTTTACCGCAAAACATCCCAGAAAGTACAGCAGCAGAGAGGAGGCGGAGAAGGTATTCAGCAGTATTGGAGAGACAGCAGAGGTCACTGATTTCTCAAGGAAGAGTTTAGAGGAGAACAGGCCCGTACCCTTCAACACCACTGAGTTTCTCAGGGAGGCGTCGAAATTCATGCCCCCCCACAAGGCGATGAGCATTGCCGAAACGCTTTACATGAACGGTTACATCAGCTATCCAAGAACTGACAATACAGTTTATCCAGCCACCATCAATCTTCTGGAGATTGTATCCGCCCTTTCATCAATTTTCCCTAAAGAGGCCAGGATCGTGCTCTCACAGGATAAAATCATCCCTTCAAGGGGGAGGAGGGAGACTAAGGACCACCCACCCATTTACCCCACAGGAGTTGCGAGGAAAGGGGAGTTGTCAAAGGATGAATGGACGATATACGAGCTCGTTGTCAGGAGGTTTCTTGCAACCCTCGCCCCCAAAGCTGTCTGGGATGTAAGAAAAGCTGAGCTTGATAGTAATGGTGTCAAGTTTGTGGCCACTGGAAGGAAGCTGGTGGAGGCGGGTTGGAGGGCCATATATGTTTACTCAAGGGCGGAAGAAACGAATCTTCCACTGCTTAAAAAGGGAGATTTACTAAGGATTCTCAAAAAGAAGCTTGAAGAGAAGGAAACAAAACCTCCGGGGAGGTATTCGGCCTCTTCCCTGATTAAGATGATGGAGAAGCTCAACCTCGGCACGAAATCTACAAGGCATGAAATCATCCAGAAGCTAATGAGCAGACGTTACATTTACGGAAATCCCTTCAGGCCAAGTGAGACGGCTTTTTCGGTGATTAACGTCCTGAAGGAGAGTGCCGAAACAATCACTCTGCCCGATATGACTGCAAAGCTTGAAAGTGAGATGGACATGATTGCTGAAGGGAAAAAGAGGGAGTTGGAGGTAGTTGAGGAATCCAAGGATATGCTCCTGAGGATTCTCAGGGCTATTGATTACAGAAAGTTCAGCAAAGACCTGAAAGAGGGGGTGAGGAAGGACAGAGTTCTGGGAAAGTGTCCGGAATGTGGGGGAGAGCTTGTTGTAAGAAAATCGAAGGCCGGAAAAAGGTTTATTGGCTGTGGAAATTACCCTGAATGCAGTTTCACTCTCCCACTCCCCCAGAATGGGAGTATTTACGTTACAGCAAAGCTCTGCAAGGAGCACGAAATCAAGGAAGTCAAAATCAGGACAAAAAAGGGCTACTGGAATCTGGGCTGCCCTTACTGCAACTACCTCAAATGGAAGGAGGAGAACGGGTAGTTACCTTAGGGTTTTCTTAAAAAGGTCAAGAAGGTCGTCAATGGTTTCGACAACTTTCATACCCGATTCTGTGAGTCTGTAGGATTTCTCTTCCTTTGTAACCAGACCGTACTTCATTAAAACCTTGAGATGTCTGTCAAGGATGCTGGGGTTGAGTTTAGTGTCAAACATGAGCTGAGAGAACCTCTTAGGCCCCTTTTCGAGGCTGTAAAGTATGTCGCTCACCCCCTTCCTACCTATAATTTTCAATACGTCCTTTACACTGAAACCAAGTTCCTCCATTTTTCCCCCTACCTCTATCATTTCCGGCACCAATTTAAGCTCAGGCTAAACCTTCTTAAATTTATCTTTGTATAGAAAAATTATATTTTTGTAATTACCCTTTGTGGGGTGCGAAAGTCCTTATATTTTGAAATCCATGTGAATTTATGAAAGCGGGCTCCATTGCTTCAAATCCCGGAAAGCTGAAGATAATGAATCTTCTTGCAAAGAAGGAGCTTGATGCTGACAGAATTGCCAAGAGCACGAGAATACCTTTGAACATCGTCAAGGGGCTTCTGGAAGAACTGGAGAGGGATGGATTCGTCGAGCAGGAGGGAGGCAGTTACAAAGCAACCGAAGAAGGTATAAAAGCCCTGAAAACGCTGAAAATGTAAGATGCTGAAGGAAAGGGAGGACGGCAGAGACAAAATTTTCATTCTCCGGGACATTATCGAGATAAGAATCCCGAAGGACGTTTACAGCAAGCTTGAGAAGAGGTACCCGAAGGAGTACATAGTCTCCTTTGCTGACGAGAAGAGAGTTCTGAACAGAGTTACGGGGAGAGAGCTGGTTTTTGTCACAAAGGAGAGCGGTATTCCTTTGCTGGGTCACTCGGCTTTCGGCATAATAGACAGGGGGACGAACCTGCTGCAGGTGAGAAACATCACCGGCTGCAACCTCAACTGCATCTTCTGCAGCGTTGATGAAGGAAAAGGCAGCAAAACCAGAAATGCCGACTTCATCGTTGACCCAGACTACATGCTTGAGGAGCTTGAGAAGGTTGTGGAGTTCAAGGGAGAGGGTGTGGAACTCCATCTCGACGGGCAGGGTGAGCCTTTTCTCTACCCCTACATGGAGTACTTTCTTGAGAGGGCAAGCAGGATAAAGGGTGTAGAGGTAATTTCAATTCAGAGCAACGGCACTTTGCTTAACGATGAGAAAATTTCTGCCATAGAGGATTACGTTACAAGAATAAACCTATCAATAA
>DAINRD010000108.1:0-6065 GCA_036742095.1 Archaeoglobus sp.
GATGTCGAAGGAGGTTATTACTCCATCAACCTCTTTGAGAGCCTCAATCGCAGCCTCTCCTGCTTCAAGAGCTGCTTCCTCGCTTTCGCAGAAGTACCAGATGTTTCCACCTGCAATTCCCTCCGCGTAGCCGATGTACCTCTCTATGATGAACTCTCCGAACATAATGGGAACTCTGATTACCTTCCTTCCCCACATCTCTTCCTCCCACTCGTAGCCATCTCCACATCTTCCCACGTTGATTTCAGCGTCAAAGGTCGTCTCACTGTCAGTCGCATTGAAAACCCTCGTAGTGGGAACAACAAGGATGCCCTGCCTTATCCTCTTCCCCATCTCCCTCATGAGAACATCCAGAAACTTCTTCGACTTCTGAACCCAGATCTGGCAAACTGCTCCAAGCCTCCCGTCGGGAGTTTCCTGAGGAGACAGCCAGCGCTCCACTCCACCCTCCGCTTCACCAAAAACGGTGGATGGCAGGGCTGTGGCGGAATAGGCGGCCCTCTTCAACAACCACTTGTGCTTTGCAGTCACAATAATTCTCGAATAGACGCCATCAAAAGCCTCGCAATAGGTATCATCTACCGGCACACCGTTCAGCTCAAGCATGTTATAAGGTTTCACGAAACTATAAAAATTCTGCGAAATTTGTGAAATTTATAAATTTCTGGAGTTTCTGATGAGCAGAATATTTTTGGATTGATGGTCATCCCAGAAAAAATAGAAGTCACAGCTCTCTGTACTCGTAGATAACTCCTTCTGCCACGATTGAGTAAACCGCAACTCCGTCGACCTCTGTTCTTACAACTGGACTGTCTGTCATAGCAAAGACTTTTTTGAGGTCTTCCTCGCTTTCCAGTACAATTTTCTCCCCTTCTCTTCTGCCATTTATGACGTGGGGATTTCTCTTTTCCCTTCTGAAGGTGTTTCTGTTCAAGAATAAAACCGGCACTGCTGCGAAAACTGCCATTGCTGCATAGAATATTCTGGCGTTGTTTACAGTAAATCCAGCAAAGCTATTCTCTGTAACTTCTTTCGTGCTGTAAACCGTTCTTGCACTCTTAGAATTATCTGAGAAGCTGTAAAGGTCGCTCCCTTCCCTCAGCGTGATTGTGTGGTTGAAGCTTTCGTTTTCAGTTTTCGCTGAGAAGGTTATTTGAGTCACTCCAAGAACTCTTGAAAGTGCTGTACCCTCTCTGACCGCACCAAGTTTTTTGTTCATATCGGTGAAGTTGAATTCAACTGGAATTCTCACAAAACCAACAAATTCGCTCTGCTCATCCTTTAGCGTGTCCTCCCAAACCTGAACTTTCTCTCTTCCGTCCTGAACAAAGTATGTGGTTTTTATGACCATTCGATACTCTCCGGCCCTTTCAGGGCTTATTGAGTACGTATAATCGCCCTCTATGCTCTCAGTTATTCCTGCAGGGTAGTAGTCGAGCGATGCCTTACTGCCATAAATTGATTCGTTTGAAAGCATTGCGTGGTGCTCCAGCACACCTTTCTGCTCCACCACCTCATTAACAACACTTCTCACGTTCTCAGCTGGCGTTGAGAAGGCGTAAAGGGCCATGACAGTTAGCAATGCTGCTGCAACCGACAGCATAGCTGTTGTTATCTTCTTATACTTAGATTCCATCTAAATCACCTCTCCGCTTTAACGATGATGGGGTTGCTCACAATTCCAAGCCCCTTGATTTCCGCACCATCGTTGAGATTGTAACTTCCCGGACCTGTGAATTCCTGCTTTCCTGCAGGATTGTGCTTTGTTGCGATGGTGACATCCATGAACTCCGTTCCCTCAACATAGACATCCCAGACTATCTTGGTTGTACAGCTCCTCCCCGTTCCGGGGTGGTGGGTTGTGTAACTGCCATCCGAAGCTGCTATGCTCAGAACTTCAAACTCTGCGGGAATCGTGTCAAGGATGGTGTAATTTTCACCAGCATCGCTCTCAACGAGAATTCTGAACTTCCAGACTTCTCTCGTGAAAAGCGGAACCGTTGTGTTGCCGCTGAGCAGCACTTTGCTTATCCTGACAACTGGGTCAACAACCTTAACGCTGCATGCGGGGATTCTGGCCGAGCCGTTATCCCAGAACGCTTCGATGTCAATCGGTATCGTGTATTCTCCCTGACTTCCTCTGAACTCAGCCTCAACGAGCTTTTCCTCACCGGCATACAGAAAAGTCGGATTGCTGAAAACCAGAAGGTTATTAGGGGTGGAGAAGTACAGCTCAGCGTCCTCCCCAAGGTTGTTTTTCACGCTGATCACACCTGCGCTATCGCCATTGGCAAGGTAGAGGGCTATTTCAGGGCATTCAAAGCCTATATAGGAGCTGTTGTTATCAGCTATGCTGACAGCAACTCCCCTCGCACCGTAATACTCCCTGAAGTTGCCGCTTGAGCCCAGAACGAGCACAAGTGTGGCAGCAAGGATTATTAACAACTTTTTCATAATTTCAACCTCCTTCTTTTACTCAATCTTACAACCTCCTCCTCTCCAGCCCTCGTTGCGTAGTATACCGCAACCAGAACCACTGCAAACTCCACTGCAAAAGCCAAGAGTGGCAGGAAAGGATTCAAACCGTACATTCTGATTATTACATCTGATGGTAAAATGAGTGGATAAGCGTGAACCTTTATCTCTTCATAATAAATTCTTGTTTCTGATGGAACTTTAACGTGAACGCTCAACTCTGCCTTCTCTCCTGCCGAAAGAATTCTGCTTTCATCCTTCAGCTCCACTCTATCACTGTCAGAGCTGAAAAGGTATAGGAGAGGAAAAAGGGCGTTGTTCTTTATCTCAATCTGCCTCTCAAACTCAGACTCGGGCAGATACCAGCCATCTCTCTGACCACCTGCCACTGTTGAGGCATAGTTGAACCCCACTACCCCCCAAGTGGCAATTACTGAAAGAAGGAGCATTGCAATTGATACCGTTGAGACCGCAACGTAGGCAGTTTTGTATCTAAGCCTGTAAACTTTTCTCTCCTTTTTTCTTTTCTCCTCTTTCCCTGTAAGAAGTATCGCTCCACCTGCTATCATGAAAACTGCCAGCACAATGTTCATGCTCGTGCCCGAAGACCTCTGAATATAGTTTCCAGCTTCCGGAATTTTTATGGGGGTTTCCAGTAACACCGGAACAACTCCTGCGACGCTCTCCCTTTTGACAATACTGGTAGAGCCTCCCTGCTGGTCTGTGGCTATGTTGTGGTCTCCTTTGGTTATGTATCCCTCATCCGTCTCCGCAACAACTCTGTGAACCGTCCAGTGCCCGTTGAGGTCGAACACGATTATGTCGTTTGGCTTTGCCTCAGCAAGGGGATTTATGAGGAAAACGTCTCCTCTGTTCAGGGTTGGACTCATGCTGTCTGATGTAACATAGGAAAGCAGAACCGGTCTGTTGAGCAAAAATCCTGCCGTTGATGTCAGCAGGAACGCTACAATGACGAAAAGAAATATGTCAGATAGTTTCACTGCAATCACCTTCGAAAACCTGAATGCTGTACTTTTCCTTCATCAGCCCGAGCTCGGTTGAGCTGAACTCAACGCCCACGGCAATGCTTTCGTTCACTGCGAGGGGGAAGCTAATGGTTTGTAAAGCCTCACCGCCGGTGTAAAATCCAATCAAATCACTCTGCGAATGAAGGATAACACAAACAGGAAAGCCGTTGCCGTTCTCTATAATCAGCAAGTCGTCAAATCTGTAAGTGGAGCCGGGGCTCAAGCCCTTGCCGTATACCGGATAATTCGGGTTGTTCTCGGTGATGTCTATTGTAATATTTCCCTCATTACTGCCGTATGGTGGAGGAGAGTAAAGCAAAACTCCGTTAAGGGTGTCTGCAGCTATTGCAGAAATAGCTGGAGCTCTCAATCCGAGAGCTATGAGAAGCAATATTATCGCAATTATGATCTTCTTCATCTGCTTTCCTCATAAAAATTAAATTGGAGAGCTTACTCGCAAGCTCCCGCATCTGCACTTACACTCATCTGCGCTCCATTGCTTCCCAGATCTTTGTTCGTGTTGTCGAAGATGAATCCGACTGGAACCGGCTGGTTGTGATACACAGTGAAGTGTATCTGCGTTCCCGGACCGCTTATCGGGCTGTCATAGTCTCCCGCAAAGAACGAGATGCCGTCTCCCTGATTAAGCGATATGCGGACGCAAATCGGGAAGTCCGCATCTTCGTTCTCCCAGAGCTCGTTGCTCACGTTGAACATCTCCTCAAACACGTAGGTCGTGTTGACGCTCATTCCATCTCCATAACCCGGATAATTGGGGTTGTTTGGCGATATCTCAATGGTCAGCTTTCCGTTGTTTAGGTAGGCGTAGGGCTGCAGTGGAGTTAGATCGATGAACTCGTTGTCATCTGACGTTATGTTAACCGTCACGCTCCTCTCTGCCTCGTAATACCTGAAGTTTGCTCCCGCCCCTATTGTGAGGGTTAAACCAACAATAAGAAGCAGAAGTCCCGCTAACTTTTTCATTATATCACCTGTCCGCAATTACTCAGCTCTACTGGCTCTGTTCCAAGCCTGTAGGCCTTCACAGTCATTGTCACATCCCACACATCTCCCGGACTGTCACCGTTAGCGCTGAGGTCCATTCCAATTTTCTTTTCTGAATTTGGTCCAAGTGTAAAGCAGACATCATCCCTCGCACTGTCTGAAGCTGTTGCTGCAGCACCGCCATCCACCGCATAAACTCCACCCTCGTGGCTGTAGAACTCGACATTTGTGCTGGATGACGTAACTCTAACAACTATCCACATGTCTTCCCACAGATGGTTGCTAACCGCAAAAACCTCATCGAAGTTGTACTCGCTGGCAGGGCTTATTCCGTCACCGTATCCCGGGTAATTCGGGTTTCCGGGTGAGAAGTCCACCACAAGCTCCCCGTTGTCAGCGATGTAGGCGTAGGGCTGTATCGGCCTGAGGTCGATAAGCTCTGTATCGTCAGTGGTAATGTTCCAGTGAATGCTTCTATCTGCGTTGTAGTCACTAAAGGTAGCACTTACACCTATGACGAGGCTCAGAGCCACCATTGCTCCCAATATGCCCAATGGCATTTTTCTCATACTTTCACCTCACTTTCTCGGCAATTCGCCGATAATGTAAATTGTCCCAAATGTTATAAATAATATTTGAAAATAAAATCAGAAGCCAAAGTAAGGGTAAAAATTAAGAAGGTTTACTCATTAGGTAGGCTAAGAAATCTTTCTCCCCTCTCTGTAATTACAAGTCTTCCGTCTTTCAGCTCTGCAAGACCAAGTTTCAGCAAAATTTCGAGCTCTTTTTGTGATAACTCCTCTTTTGACAGCTTTCCATCTTTTATCCTTTCAAGGATTTTGTCAATATCTCTTAACATGTTTGAATTACATTGTTAAAAATATTTAAAGAATTCGAACAACAGCTACTGAGGGTAGTCACTTAGGGTTACTCAGTCATTTCCTCCAGTTCACCGTACTTTTTTAAAAAATCTCTGCCCTTATCGGTTGTGGTGTACGTATTCTTTCCGTTTTTTGAAGTTAAAACAACAAACTCATTATCTACAAGGTATTTGAGGTAGTCCTGAGCCATCTTAAAGTTTATATTTGCCCCATAAACTATTTTAGTCACGTTTGCACCTCCTTTTGTTACCTCAAGAATGGCAACAAAGATTTCATATCTTGAGCGCTTTTCCCCCATCTATGGAGTAATTCTTCATCTTATTTATAAATTCCCTTTCAAGTTATCACAATTATTACAATATTTCGAAAATCGTGAATAAATAAAAGACTACCCAAGAAACTGAATCAAAATGCCTGCCGCAACGGCAGAACCGATGACTCCAGCCACATTCGGGCCCATTGCGTGCATCAGGATGTGGTTGTTTGGGTCTTCCTCAATTGCAAGCCTCTGAACGACTCTCGCCGACATAGGTACTGCTGAAACGCCCGCAGCACCAATCATGGGGTTGATTTTTTCCTTCAGAAAGAGATTCATCAGCTTCGCAAGCAGCACACCTCCAGCAGTGGCTGCAGCAAAGGCGACAACTCCGAGTGCGAGGACGAGCAGGGTTTTTTG
>DAINRD010000109.1:0-6002 GCA_036742095.1 Archaeoglobus sp.
TCGCCTTCAACCCCCTCTCAGCCAGCAAACGCCTCACAGTTTCATCAACCCTCTCCGCTTTCTCCACCCCAGCACTCTCAGCTCTCCAGCTTCTGGCCATGGCGTTGAACAATGCCTCGGCCATTACGCTTCTGGCAGTATTGTGGATGCAGACGAAGAGCACCCTTTTCATTTTATCCACACCCATTTGCCCTCCCTTACGTAAACTATCCTCGTCGCAATCTTTTCAAGGAGATCGCCCATTCTCTCAATGTGCCTTGCTGACAGAACCTCGTCGATACACCTAAAATCCTCCTCGATTTCGTCCATCGTGTTTATGTAAGCCTCGTCAACTTTGTCATCCAATTCGATCATTTTACCCTTCAGCTCCTCCTCACCCATCGAAGGATCCTTCAGAGCGTCCTCAACAACCCTGAACATTTCAAGCAAAGGCTCTTCGGCTTTTAGCAGGCTTTCCCTAAACTCACACTCGTAGAGGGAGACTTCCTGTGCTAAATCCACTATTCTCTCGTAGGCTGATGCAATCCTCATCGCCCCCAGGGCAAATCGAAGATCGCTCGCCATCGGCTGAAACCGCATTATGAAGATGGAGCAGTCGTGGTGAATTCTCGCGTCGAGCTCATCAACCTCCTCCTCTATCCTCGAAATTTCTCTCACAACCTCTCTGCTACCTTTCATCGCCTTGAAGCAAAGTTTTACAGCCCTTTCAGCCCTTTCATGGATTTCAAGAAGTTCCTCCCTCAACCTCTTCCTTTCCTCCTCTATCCACTTCATCCCACTCTCCCCGTGAGGTATTTTTCCGTCATCTCGTTCTCGGGTTTTTCAAAAATCTTCTCGGTCTTTCCAACCTCCACAAGCTCACCAAGGTACAGAAATGCAACGTAATCGCTCACTCTCGCCGCCTGAGCGGGAGAGTGAGTGACTATCACTATCGTGTAGTCCCTCTTCAGCTCGTATATAAGACTCTCTATCTTCTCCGTTGCCACAGGATCGAGGTTGGCTGTTGGCTCGTCCATCAGGAGAACGTCCGGCTTCATGGCTAAGGCTCTGGCTATGCAAAGCCTCTGCTGCTGCCCACCGCTCAACGCCGATGCAGGGGCGTTAAGTCTTCCCTCTACCTCGTCCCAAAGTGCAGCCTTCCTCAGAGCCCACTCCACGATTTCCCGCAGCTCCCTTTTGGACTTAACCAGTCCGTTTAGCTTTAAACCCAGGGCAACGTTGTCGAAGATGCTCATGTGGGGAAAGGGGTTTGGATGCTGAAAGACCATACCTATCCTCCTCCTGACCTCGATCGGATTCATTTGGTAAATGCTCTTCCCGTAAAGCCTCACATCTCCCTCCACCCTCGCAACAGGATTCAGCTCCAGAAGTCTGTTAAAGGCCCGCAGCAGCGTTGACTTTCCGCAACCGCTCGGACCCATGATGGCGAAAGCCACCTTCTCCGGTATCCGCAGGCTCACATCCTTTATCACATGGTTCTGCCCGTAGTATATGTTCAGGTTTTCGGTCTCAATCACTGCCTTCACAGCTTCACCTCCTTCAAGCTTAGCCTAAGGGGAAGAAATATCGCCAAGAAGATGAGAAGAAGCACAAATGCTGCTCCCCACGCTATCTCGTGGTAGTTTTCATAGGGCTGCTGGACGAGGTTGTATATTAAGAGCGGAACCGCGCCTACGGGTTTTTCCAAGCCGGCAAAGTAGATTCTGCTCGAACCTCCAGCGGTGAAAAGCAGCGGTGCCGTCTCGCCTGCGACCTTTGCCATGCCTATCAGCATCCCCGTAACAACTCCCTTCCTCGCCATTCCCGCAAGAACCCTAAAAACAACCTTGAACCTCGAAAGCCCAAGGCTGAAGGCAGCCTCACGGTAAGTGAAGGGAATGTTTCTGAACGCCTCCTCCGTATAGACCGCAACGTAGGGCATCATGACGATTGCCAAAGCAAGAGCTCCTGCGATGGCTGAATAGCTGCCCATTGGGATTACCACAACCTGCATAACGAAGAGTCCCACCAGAATCGTCGGAAACTCCATCATTATCGTCAGAAGTGTCCTTGTCATCCTTCCGAGAAGGCTTTCCGGGTATTCTGCAGCGTAAACGCCCGTCATCACCGCTACTGGCAAACCAATGAGCGATGCGAGGAATGTGAGGATGAATGTTCCGAGTATCGCCGGACCTATCCCTCCCAACCCCTCTCCCGGTGCTGCGAGCGTGCCCGTGAGGAACTCCAAACCGCCTTTCATCAGCACCGGCATGCCCATCGCTGCGATGCTGTATATTATGTGGAAAAGAGGAAGGACTGTTAACGCTGTCAGCGCAGCGATTCCCAACAGAAAGACCTTCTCCTTAACCTCTCTGAGCATGAGCATACCTCCTTAACACCATCAAACCGCCTATGTTGACAACGAGGCCTATAACGAACAGGAAAAGCCCGGCAGCGAAGAGGGCGCTTACCATGTAGCCGTAGATGAACGCATTCCCGAACTGGTTTGCTATGAGGGATGAGATCGTGTAGCCAGGGGCGAAAAGGCTTGGATGGATGTTGAAGGTGTTCCCCACCACGAGGCTTACCGCAACTGTCTCGCCGACAGCCCTCCCGAAGGCGAGGAGAATCCCGGCGACGATGGCAGGCTTTATGTGTCCGAGCAAAATTCTCGTTGCCTCATACCTTGTGGCTCCCAAGCTGAACGCTGCCTCGCGGTAGGTGTAGGGAACCATCCTGTAGGCTTCCCTTATTATCGACGAGGCGAAGGGTGTGACCATTATTCCCAGCAGAACTCCTGCAGCGAGGAAGCTGTATCCTCCGGCAGGCTCGAAGGAGAAGAGAGGGATGAAGCTGAGGTGTCTGTAGAGGGGCAGCATGACGTAATCCCTGAGCAGGGGAACGAGAACGAAAGCCCCCCAGATACCGTAAATTATCGTCGGCAACCCAGCCATGACGTCGGTTGCAACTATTAGCAGTTCCTTTAGCTTCCGGGGAGCGTAGTCAATGACGAAGACGGCAAAGCTTATCGAAAGCGGTAGGGCTATCAGCACTGCCAAAATCGAAGTGTAAAGGCTGCCGTAGATGGCTGCAAGAACTCCGTAAAACTCCCTCTCTGGATTATCCTCAACAGCCCTCCACTCGTTCGATGTATAAATCTGAACACCTTCCTTCTGCAAAACGGGGAGCGAGGCAATCAGATAAACTGCAATCATCAGGGCAAATATTCCAAAAACGAGGGCACAAAAAGGAAATAAGGAGATTTTGAACCTGTCTCTCATCATTCTTCCTCCGCTCAGCTCCAAGCTACTCAAGTTCCGAAAGCAGCTTTGCCGTCACATCCTCAGGCAGTCCAACGTAGCCCTTTACTACGTTCTCCGGTTTCTGCCCCTCGGTCAGAATCCATCTGACGAAGTCCTTTACCGCTTTCTCCTTCGCCTCGCTCTCGTACTTCTCCCATATCACCATGTGGCTGAAGGCAACGATGGGGTAGGAGTTCTCACCTCCGGCGTTGAGCATCGCTTCCAAACTCTCCCTGTATCCCTCCCGTGGTGAGGGTATGCTTCCGCTGATTTCAGAAACTGCGGATTTAATCGTGCTTTCATCAGCCTTAACGAATTTTCCGGCTTTGTTTTTCAGCGCAACAACTGGGAAGTTCTCCTTCAAAGCGTAAGCGAGCTCAACGTAGCCGATCGAGTAGGGGTTCTGCTTTATAACCGTAGCCACACCCTGATTGCCCTTCCCTCCAACGCCTCTGCCAAGCCTGTCAACCGGCCAGTCCACAGTCTTTCCATTTCCAACCTTCTCAGCCCACTCTCCGCTTACAAGGCTTAGATACGTCGTGAAGATTTTCGTTGTCCCGCTGGAATCGCTTCTGTGGACAGCGAGAATCTTTTCGTGGGGCAGCGAAGCTTTAGGGTTAAGGTTCTTTATCGCCTCATCATCCCAGTACTCGATGTCGCCCATGTAAATCTTGGCCAGAACCTCCCCATCAAGCTTGAGGTTCTCAACACCCGGAAGGTTGTAAACTACCACCACAGCTCCCACGATTATCGGGAACTGAAGCGGCTGTCCCCTCTTTTCCAGCTCCTTCCAGAGACTCTCGCTTAATGGAGGGTCACTGCACGCAAAATCAACGAGGCCTTGCTTGAAATCGTTCTGCCCGCCACCACTCCCCTTTCCCGTATACTCAATCTGCACGTCGGGATTCTGCTTTGCGTAAACTTCTATCCACTTCTCAATCTGAGGCTGCGGGAAGGTCGCACCACTCCCCAGAATTTGAACCTTCTGGGATTGCTGGGATTGCTGAGCGCATCCGAGAAACAGCATTGCTGTTGCGATGCCAAGCAGAAATACGGCTTTCACATTCCCACCATCCATGCCCCTCCTTTGTGATGTTGAATATATTCCTTTTCTACTTAATGTATGTAGTATAGATTGAATCAGTAAAGTATTTATCGATAAGGACATGAATATAGATATGAAATCTGATGCGAGGAAAGTTTACCGCAGCGGGAAGAGCAGTTACATCATCACCCTGCCCAAGGAGTGGGTGGAGGAGTTCGGGATAAAAGAAGGAGACACGGTTTTTCTTGAGATAAGGGAGAACTCGATTTGCATAAAACCAAAAGTTGAAGAAAAAAGCTTAAAAGCGATCATCGACGATGCTGAAGCCAAGTTTGATCACTTGGTAAGGTTGGTAATCTCCTACTATCTTGCAGGATACTCCTCAATAGTGGTGAGGGTTTACACCGATGAGCAGAGAAGGGCCGTTGCCTTTGCAGTTGATTTGCTTGTGGGGGCGGAAATTATGGAGGACACGGGAGACAAGCTGCTAATAGAGATTTTTCTTGATGTGGAGCGGTTTGAGATTGACTCAATCTTAGAAAAACTGTTCAACATCACGTTCAGCATGCTTAAAGACTTGAAGGCGGTTGTAGCAAATCTTGACAGGGCTACATGCAGCACTATACTCACAAGAGAGGACGAGGTTGACAAGCTTCACTTTCTTGTTCTGAGGCTCCTTAACTACTCAGGAGATAGGGGGATAATCTCTGCAGTCGATGCAATGAACTACAGGAGTGTCGTTAGAACTTTGGAAAGGATTTCCGACCACATAAGTCAGATGAGCGAGGCAACGCTAAACCTTGAGAGAGGTTACGGTGAATTGGGTGAGATGATTGAGGCGTTAGAGGGCATGTTCAGAAGGGCTATGGTGTGCTTCTTTAAAAGTGACAGGAAAATAGCTGAAGAGGTTCTTGAGGATGTAGAAGAATTTGCAAACCGGATATTAAAATACTACGAAAAAATTGCTGAGATGGGGGATGTCGTGCAATTAATGAACCTGAAGACGATTCTTGACAGCATTTCGAGAGTTGCGGGATATTCAGCCGATATTGCGGAGGTCGTGATTAACAGGAGCGTTTACTGAGTTTAGAAATTTCGTAAAATTTTTCATAAAAATATTTAAGAAGTTTGCTGAAGCTCCTGCTCAATCAGAGCGGCGAACTGCTCGAAGTTCAATGCACCAGCGACCTTCTTTCCGTTAACAAATGTGCCATTTGGAGTACCAATAAAGAACGTTGGTGTGCCAGTAACACCATAACTAATTCCATCCTTATAGTCTTTGTCCACCTCTTCTCTGTACTTGCCCGACTCAATGCAGGCCTTGAACTCGTCAACGTTCAGTCCGAGCTGCTCTGCGTAGTCGTAAATCTTTGAGTTGTTGGAAATCCACTCCCGCTGATTCTCAAAAAGCAGGTCGTGGAACTCCCAGTACTTGCCCTGCTCTCCCGCACAGTTAGCCGCAACGGCCGCGACGTAAGACAGTTCTCCGTGAACCGGGAAGTCCCTGAAGACTATCTTGACCGTTCCGTTGTAAACCTGTAGCAGCTTTGGAGTTACGTTGACCTCGAGCTCCCTGCAGAACGGGCAAGCGTAGTCGGAGAACAGTACGATCGTCACCGGAGCGTCGGGATCTCCCCTCACCGGATCGTCGTCGGCGCTGACTTCTACCCTCTTAG
>DAINRD010000110.1:0-4900 GCA_036742095.1 Archaeoglobus sp.
CCTTGAGGGAGTTGTGGTTATTGCTGCCATGGCGGTTCCCTTTGTGGCAATAAAAAGCCATGATATGATGACCTACATTTACTGGACGGCATTAACTGCTGCATACCTTACGTACTTAACGATTAAGAGGTGGTAGAGTTGAACGAGTTTCTCTACGCCTTTATAGGTTACATAATCATCGGAACTGCCATTGCCATAATGGCTATGAAGGGGCTGAGAACGCAGGAAGAGTACTACATCGCTGGCAGAAAAGTTAGCGGTGTCGTTTCAGCCCTGACCTACGCAGCCACCACCTACTCAGCCTTCATGATGGTAGGGCTCGTGGGGCTGAGCTACGCCTCTGGTGTTGGGGCTCTGGGATTCGAGATGTTTTATCTTGTTGGTACTCTCTTCCTCCTTTCCTACTACGCCCCCAGAGTGTGGGAGATGGCCAAAGAGAGGGGCTACGTCACTCCGGGTGACATGATTGCAGATAGGTACGGCAGTGAAGTGGCGAAGCTGATGGCCGTAATCGTATCAGTCGCCCTAATCCCATACATATCGGTTCAGGTAATAGGAGTGAGCCTCATCCTCAGCAAGACCAACGCGATGAGCTTTGAAGCTGGCATTGTTGCTTCAGCCATCCTCATCGCTCTCTGGGCCTTCCTTGGCGGGTTAAGGGGGGTGGCGTGGACAGACGCCCTTCAGGGAGTTTTCATGCTGCTGATGGCAATTGCAGCCGTGCTGTGGGTTCACTACAACGGCTTCGCCGAAAAGGATTTCTTAACGGAGGTTTCAAGGCTTGGAGATTTGCTTGTTGTTCCAAACAGCTTCTGGACGCCTGTTAGGTTTATCTCCCTAACGCTTCCGTGGTTCTTCTTTGCTCTCACAAATCCTCAGGTCTTCCAGCGTCTCTACATTCCAAAAGACAGAACAGCTTTGAGGAGAATGGTGATTCTCTTCGGCTTCTTCGGCCTCATCTACACCGTAATAGTCACACTCATCGGCCTTGAGCTGAGAACCATGACTGAAACGGGTACTTTTCCCAAAGTTGCTGACAGGGATGCGGTAACGCCGACGCTGCTCGGCATGATGCCACCACTGCTCGGTGCTGCAATCTCGCTGAGCATCTTTGCAGCGGCAATTACCACTGCAAACTCTATCGTCTTAACGCTCTCATCGATGATAACGAGGGATTTGCTGGGCAGTGAGAAGGTGGGGAGTGGAAGGGCTTTAATCGTGATTCTGACCATTGCAATAGCGGTATTTGCCTACTCAAGGCCGGGTTACATCGTTGAGCTCAGCGTCTTAAGCTCAACTATACTTCTCTGCCAGCTTCCCTTGATTATAGGCGTTTTCCACTTCAAAAGGGGGGAAGGCTGGCGGGAATTGCAACGCTCTCAGCGGGATTCATAACCGCAGTGATTCTGAGCTTCCAGAAGCTCTCGCCCCTCGGCATTCCAGCTTCTGTCTGGACATTCCTAATCTCATTTGCTGTGTTCTTCGCCCTCTCATTCAGCGAAAAACAGCCAGAAACCTAATCAGAAGAGGACTTCCAGACTTTGGGATACACTCCCCTCTCCATCATCACTCTCTGAATGTCCGCAGCAATTCCTTTTTTGAGCCTGTAGATGTCTTCAGCATCCATCAAAGCCCTGCCAATCGCCACCAGCTCGTTTTTCAGCGTGAATATTGCCACGATAGCGTCCTTCTTTACGGTTTTCTCCACGTAAGCAACACCTCTAACTGAAAGATTCGCTCCATGGCAGATGGCGTCAACAGCGGAATCCTTGATGACGATTTTCGGCAGTTCTGCAGCAGCAACCTCCATCGGCTTGATTATCTCCCTCAAATACTTCTCCTCTCCTTCCTCCTTCCATAAAACGTAGGCGTCAAGCAGGTCCTGAAGGGTGTAGCACGTGTTCTCTCCGAACTTTCCCGTCCGAGTCCTCCTCAGCTCCTGCATGTGCGCTCCAGTGCCAAGCACCTCTCCTATATCCCTGCAGAGCTTTCTGATGTAAGTTCCGGATTCAGTAACAACCCTGAAAAGCACGTCCCTGCCTTCCATTTCAAGAAGCTCCATTTCGTAAATCTCCCTGATTCTCAAAACCTTCTTCACAGCTGACTTAAGCGGGGGGCGCTGGTAGATTCTGCCGACGAAGAGCCTCATCACCCTCTCCACATCCTCCCTCTTGGCATCGCCGTGAAGCCTCATCAGGCAGACATACTCCTTGCTGGACTCCTGAAGGAACTTGACCATCTTTGTTGCGTTTTCAATGAAAATCGGCAGAACTCCTGTAACTCTGGGGTCGAGAGTGCCTGCGTGGCCAGTTTTGTTGACATTGAGAATTCTCCTCACCCAAACAACCACCTCATGGCTGCTGGGCCCCATGGGCTTGTCGATGCACACTAACCCCTTCCTTATGTACTCCTCCATCGGCCTCTTGGTGGGGTAGCAGCCGTAGTTTTCATCCGTGCTTGCGTCATCCTTGACGTAGTAGTTTTCCAGTTTCACGTCCTCCCTATTGCGTTGAACTTTTTAACTTTTTAGAATGCAAGGTAAAGAGCTACGCCCATCTCGACAAGCACAGCAACAGCCAGAAGAGCTGTTTTTCTGGATGAGAAGGGGAGAATCAGAATCAAACCGAAGGCGGGAATGAGAGTGAGCAGGAGAATCAGGAAGGGAGAAAGGGTCGTGCCGTATAGCTTATCCAGCACGAATGAAGCAATTAAGGCTGCAAAAACAATGTAAAAACTGTATTCAACAAAACCGGCAAAAATTCTGTCCTCCGTCAACCAAACACCCCCATCAGCCCCTTGTAGATGTTGGTTGAAGCTGCAATGAGAAGAATTAGCAGCACAGCCTGCCTTATCAACGCCGGCTTTACTCTCAGAGTTAAAAACGCTCCAATCTTAGAGCCTATCGCCATCCCAAGCATTGCCGGAACAGCAATTTCAGGCAAAACAGCCCCCTTTGCAATGTAAACCCAACCCGCAATTGAGGTGTTGAGGAGGATTATCAGCATGCTGGTGGCAACTGCCATTCTAATTGGCAGAAGCATGATGAGGTTCAGAACGGGAACGTTGGCCCACCCCGCCCCAAGACCAAACATTCCCGCAATCAGCCCAACAAAGGCAAACATGAGCAGAGCCACAATGGTGTTGGAGGCGTGATAGCTTATCTCTTCTGCCAGACTCGGCTCGAAGCATCTCCCCCTCATTTCAAAAAGACTGCAGAGTCTGTCCTCTTCTCTGCCCTCAGGAAACTCCACCCTTTCCGTTGTTAACATAATCAGCAGAATAACTCCAATAAGGATTCCGAGAAGGAGAGTGATGTAGTACTTCCCCTTCCGGAAACTCCCTTGAGATGTAAAGGCCGAGGTAGCTTTATAAAAGTTGCCCGTATTTTACCACTCCATAAGAGGGGCTAAACCTTCTCCATTTTCTTGGCAAATTTTTTGTAGAGCTCAAACAGCTCAGGAGTTGCGAGATGGATTTCGAAGGGGGCAGAGACGTCAATTTCCTTGAGAACTTGTCCAACAATTTTCGCCTTATCTTCGTTTCTTTTTGGAACATGCCTGGACACAATTAAAATGTCAATGTCGCTCGCAGGAGTGTGTCTGCCCTCAACAACCGAGCCGAATACGTAAACCTCACCATCCTCAAGCATTTTTCTGGCGAGATGCTTTATGAGCTTGGAACATTGGCGGTAATTCTCGAAGTATTCCCTCTCCTCTCTGGCCGTTTCAATGAAAACATCGAAGCTCATAATGCATCAACAAGATCTCGGATTTTCCTCGCCAATTGGCACCAAAAGTAATTAACCTTTCCATCAACAGTCATTGTGCCCAGACTCGGCTTCGTTCAGGTTGAGGTTTCGACGAGGTGTCAGCTTAACTGCCTGATGTGCCCGAAATCCTGCTTTAGCGATGATTGGATAGCTAAGGACATGGACATGGAGACTTTCAGGCTCATCCCCTTCAAAAAGTTCCGCTACGCTCATCTGCAGGGTTGGGGAGAACCTCTGCTCAACCCGAACATAGGGAAGATGATTGAGAATGCCGCAAAAAGCTGCAAAGTTGGCTTGACGACAAACGGCATGCTGATTGACCGCCACATTGATTCAATTCTGAAGCTTGACCTTCTTGCAGTTTCAATAGCCAGCGGTGATGCGAGGCTGCATGAAAGGGTGAGGGGATGCGGCCTTGAAAAGCTCGCAGAGAACATCAGGCTCGTTTCGGAAAGCAGAGGTAGCAGGCCAAAAATCGTGATTGCGACGATGATGCTGAAATCCACAATTTTGTCTCTTCCAAAAATCGTCGAATTTGCCGCCGAATGCGGGGCGGATGAGGTTGTAGCCAATAACCTCGATTACATTCCCTCGAAAGATCTTGTGGGGCAGGAGGTTTTTGGTTTAGCGCTTGACGAAGCGGTGGAAAAGGCAATAGAGCAGGCAGAGATGAGAGCGAAGGAACTGGGAGTCGGGTTCACCGCAAAGCCGAGACTGATGGAGGAGGCTCTGGTGTGTGCGGAAAATCCAGTGGAGAACTGCGTTGTTGCGGTTGACGGCAGAATCGCTCCATGTGCTTACCTCAATCTGCCAACAGCGAGTGAAGCAATTCCGAGGTGGTTCAGTGGAAGGATTGTGGAGGTTCAGAAGGTTTACTTCTCCAGCTTTAAGGAGTGGTTGAAAAGCGATTTCAGAGACATTTTTAAGAAACGCATACAGGTTCTCCACCAGTCTCTGCCAACCGAACTCCCTCCACTACCACAGCCCTGCAAAACCTGCTACAAGGCCTATTCAGTCTAAATCATAAACAACCGTTCTGTTGAAGTAGTGCGGATGGAACTGCCTCATCCATTCGGGAATCGTTGAGTAGTCGAACTTCATGAAAACCTCCACCCTTCCCTTGTAGCCAGC
>DAINRD010000110.1:4910-5393 GCA_036742095.1 Archaeoglobus sp.
GATGTCTCTGTCAAGTTCATCCAGAGAGTGTCCACTGGCCCTCAAATCCCCATTCTCCACAACCCAGACGTCCTCAAATCTCAGACTGAAGCTGAGCTTTACCATTAAACTCACCAGAAAATGTTTTCCCTCAAAATAAAAAAATTAGGTGTAAAGGTGGGCGATCATCTGGTAGCTGATGTAGTATAGAATGCCCAGCAGTATTATTGCCAGAACAATGCTCGCAAAGACAAGCTTCTTCTCTATGGGCAGTATCTCCTCTCTGCCGACAACGACTCTCTCCATCCCGCAGGCAGCACATCTGAGTATCTCTCTATCACCCTCGGAAACTATCTTGGCAATCTTTCCACAGTTCGGGCAGGGCTCCTCTCTCGCCATTTTCACCACCTCACTTCAGGAACAGCAGGTGCACGTCGTGGAAGAACAGGTAGCTTATGACCAGTCCAATCCAGATAATGAAGCCGAAGAGGCAGACGAAGTACA
>DAINRD010000110.1:5547-5778 GCA_036742095.1 Archaeoglobus sp.
TAGCCGATGACGAACTTGGGGAATCTGTACCAGATTTCAACTTTCTCCACCTTCTCTCCCGGCCTTCTCTCGATCCAGTAAACCCAGACAACTGCAAGGATGAATGCCCATACGCCAATGAATATGTCAATGAATATCTTCGTCGTAACAGCGGCGTTGAGAATCCAGCCTTTGAGTGGTTCGTATTCAGGATTCCAGCCCAGTATCAGAGCTTCAACCACTTCACCACTT
>DAINRD010000111.1:0-5756 GCA_036742095.1 Archaeoglobus sp.
GGCCGTCTTGCTTGCCACCGGTGGTGCAACACTGCTCTTCAGGCCGAGAAGCACTGGCGAAGCTGCTGGAAGAACATGGTACGCAATCTTCGACACTGGCAGCGGTTACTACATGGGCCTGAAGGCTGGTGCAATGCTGACTCAGTTTGAGCACCGCTTCATACCCTTCAGGTTCAAGGACGGCTACGGACCAGTTGGAGCATGGTTCCTGTTCTTCAAGTGTAAGGCCAAGAATGCCTACGGAGAGCTCTACATCGAGACCAGAGCCGACGAGCTGAAGAAGTACGAGCCCTACGGTTCCGCACAGCCAATCCCGACACCGCTGAGAAACCACCAGGTCATGCTCGAAATCATGGACGGCAACCAGCCAATCTACATGCACACTGAAGAAGCTCTTGCCGAGCTGGCTGGTGGTGACAAGAAGAAGCTGAAGCACATCTACGAAGAGGCTTTCGAGGACTTCCTGGACATGACCGTCAGCCAGGCACTGCTGTGGGCCTGCCAGAACATCGACCCGCAGGAGATGCCTTCAGAGGCCGCCCCAGCCGAGCCCTACATCATGGGTTCACACAGCGGTGAGGCAGGATTCTGGGTCTGCGGTCCAGAGGACCTGATGCCAGAAGAGTATGCAGCCTTCTTCCCGCTGAGATACAACAGAATGACCACAGTCAAGGGACTCTTCGCCATCGGTGACTGTGCTGGAGCCAACCCGCACAAGTTCTCCAGCGGTTCATTCACTGAGGGAAGAATCGCAGCGAAGGCTGCAGTCAGATACATCCTTGAGCAGAAGCCCAACCCAGAAATTGACGAAGCAGTCGTTGAGGAGCTCAAGAAGAAGGCCTACGCACCAATGGAGAGGTTCATGCAGTACAAAGACCTCTCTACTGCTGAGGACGTCAACCCAGAGTACATCCTGCCGTGGCAGGGCCTTGTAAGGCTGCAGAAGATCATGGACGAGTATGCTGCTGGAATTGCAACAATCTACAAGACCAACGAGAAGATGCTGCTGAGGGCACTTGAGCTGCTCGCCTTCCTGAAGGAGGACCTCGAGAAGCTCGCTGCCAGAGACCTCCACGAGCTGATGAGAGCATGGGAGCTTGTCCACAGAGTCTGGACGGCTGAGGCACACGTCAGACACATGCTCTTCAGAAAGGAGACCAGATGGCCCGGCTACTACTACAGAACCGACTATCCTGACTTGAACGACGAGGAGTGGAAGTGCTTCGTCTGCAGCAAGTACGACGCCGAGAAGGGCGAATGGACCTTCGAGAAGGTTCCATACGTCCAGGTTGTCGAGTGGAGCTTCTAAAGCTCTAAAATTTTTCTTTTTTCTAAATCTAAAAGTTTTTATTGCATTGCCTTAACTCTGCAGCATGTACTGGAACCCTGCCATTGAGAGGCTAAATGCCAAGGAGCTTGAGGAGGTTCAGGAGCGTAAGCTTAAAGCGCTGGTAAACACGGTATACCAGTACTCGCCTTTTTACCGCCAGAGGTTCAGGGAGGCTGGAGTAACACCTGACGACATCAAAAGCCTGAGCGATTTGCCCAAACTCCCCTTCACGAAGAAGCAGGATTTGAGGGATACATACCCCTTTGGAATGTTCTGCGTTCCGTTATCGCAGGTTGTGAGATTTCACGCTTCAAGCGGAACAACCGGCAAGCCCACGGTTGTGGGATACACTGCCAACGACATTCGAAACTGGGTTGAAAGCCTTTGCAGAGGTCTGGTTAGCTGTGGAGTGAGCAGCGACGATATAATGCAGATTGCTTATGGATACGGGCTTTTCACCGGTGGTTTGGGTTTCCACTACGCTGCAGAGAGGCTCGGAGCAACGGTTTTGCCAATCTCTGCCGGAAACACAGCAAGGCAGATAGAGCTGATGAAGGATTTGGGAACAACCGTAATCGCCTGCACACCCTCCTACATGGTCTATCTTGCGGAATACGCAACGCAGATGGGTGTTGATATTGCAGATGATACGAATCTGAGGGCTGGGATTTTTGGTGCAGAGCCCTGGAGCGAGGAGACCAGAAAGAGGATTGAGGATAAGACTGGAATAACCGCCTATGACGTTTACGGCACATCTGAACTAAGCGGGCCACTTTTCACGGAGTGCACTGAGAGGCAGGGGCTGCACATCTGGGCAGACATGTTTCTAATCGAGATAATAGACCCAAAAACTGGAGAACAGGTTGGTGAGGGCGAGAAAGGAGAACTCGTGGTCACAACGCTCACCAAGGAGGCTTTACCGCTGATAAGGTGGAGGACCGGAGATATAACCTACATAGAGACCGAAAAGTGCGCTTGCGGGAGAACCCATCCGAGAATCATGCGCATACTCGGAAGAGCGGACGACATGCTGATTATAAGGGGTGTTAACGTCTTCCCCAGCCAGATCGAGCACGTCCTGATGCAGCTTCCGGAAGTGGGGGAGCACTACATGATAATCGTTGACCGCAGAGAAGATGGTCTGGACGAGCTTACCGTGCAGGTTGAGCTGAGCGAGAGTGCGGAAATTGACACCACGGGGGAGATTCTGAAGCTGGAGAAGAGAATCGCTGACATGCTTAAGAGCGTGCTGAACGTGTGGGCGAAGGTGGAGGTTGTCAACCCCGGAACTTTACAGAGGTTCGAGGGAAAGGCTAAAAGGGTAATTGACAAGAGAAAGATTTGAGGTGAAAAAATGATTAAGCAAATTTCCGTGTTTGTTGAAAACAAGCCCGGAAGGCTTGCAGCTGTGACTGAAGTTCTAAAGCAAAACAACATCAACATCAGAGCCTTTACCATTGCCGATGCTGGCGATTTTGGCATTATAAGGATGGTTGTTGACAAAACTGAGGAAGCCTACCAGGCTTTGAGAGAAGCGGGTTTTACAGTCAGAATGACAAACGTGCTGGCTGTTGAGGTTGAGGACAAGCCCGGCAGCTTGCACAACATTGCAAAGGCTCTCGGAGATGCAGGAGTCAACATTGATTACGTTTATGCCTTTACCAGCGAAGAACACAAGGCTCTAATCATATTCCGAGTGGACGATAACGAAAAAGCCAAGAAAATACTGGAGAACCTCGGTGTCCTCTTCAAGGGAGAGATAGCCTGAATGTCCCGTCCAATCCTTTTTTAAGAATCGTCGCTTTTCTTTTGTTTGTAATAGTTGCAGGAACCAGAGCGAGGGCACTGATTTGCTGCATGAGTGATGTCAGCAACGCGTTTGCAGTTTTAACGGCAAAGGAGGTCAATCCAGCAGTAAAGACCGTTGCAATACTGAGGGAGACATCCTCTACGTTCTCTGCTCTGGAGAGGCCCTCCTTGAACTCTAAGCCACCCCAGTTTTTTCAAGAACGACCTCAAATTCCTCTTTTGTTGGTTTAACTGCTTCGAGAATCGTGAATCTCTTCCTCCTTAGCTTCATGGCCAGCAACAAGGCCTCCAGCACCTGCTCTCTCGTCAATCCAAGTTCCTTGGCAGTGGTTGGAGCGTGAACTTTCTCAAGGGACCTCTTCACCTGTTCCCAGTTCCCCTTACCGTAGTGCTTCTCGTGGAGATACTCCATGATAATGGTTCCAAGAGCCACCTGCTCTCCGTGAGTGCCGTTACCATAGCCCAGATAGTCAAGGGCATGGCTGAACTTGTGTTCCGCCCCGCTCGCAGGTCTGCTTGAGCCGACAAAGGCAATTGCAACACCGCTCATTATCAACCCACGCATAAGCATAAGAAGGTGGGGGGTTAGGGTCAGATCAATTTCATCAGCCTTGCTCACCATCAACTGGGCGGGCATAACAGCAAGTGATGCCGCAACTTCATTGTAATCCTCCCCAACAAGGTCTCTGGCAAGCTGCCAGTCTTTCACTGAAGAAAGGTTGGAAATCAGGTCACCATAGCCGGATCTGAGCAGCCTGATAGGGCAGTTCTTAATTATACTTAAATCGGCAATTACAGCCGAAGGAGGGTTTGTTGATATGGAGATTGGCTTTCCATTCTCCTTGAAACTTGCGACGGGAGAAGCGATGCCATCGTGGGAGGCAGTTGTAGGCACGCTAATCATTGAGGCATTCAGCTCTGAAGAGACAACTTTGGCGACATCAAGAACCTTGCCGCCTCCTATTCCAACCACCGCATCGTAATCGGCAAATCCTGATCTCAGGACAATTTTCCTCGCCTCCTCCATCCTTGCTGACTCAACGAGTAGCATATCGTACTCAAATTCGGTGAGTTCTTCAACAATTTCAACAACAACAAGATTCTTTACCACCTCGTCAGTCAGTAAGAGGAAATAGTCCGCTTCGAGGCTTCTGAGAACTTTTGGTAACTTTGAAATCGCCCCTTCGCCTATATACACGTGGTAAGGAACCTCTACTGTCTTGAATCTCATGCTACCACCTCATTCCAAAATCAAGTATAGTTAGTTTAAGGGTTTTGTATATAAATCTATCACTCCTTTAAGGCCTGCATTAACTCCTCAGGGCTGGATGTGGAAAAGCAGGAAAGATTACCATCGAAGCCGGTACAGAACACCGGGACAAAGGTCACTCTCACAGGAGGTTTCTCCTTTGTAGCATCAACGTAAACAGGGATGTAATTTTCCCTGATGAATTCCATTGCAGTTTCATTGTTGGTGAAAAACTCCTTGAACTTCTTGCAGATACTGCATGTTGGAGTGCCGATAAAGACTAACATCTCCATACCCTGCTCTTCTGAGAGCTTTTTACCCTCTTCGTAGCTGTACCAGCCTTTTAACGATTCACTCTGACTGAACAGGGTTAATGCAATCAGCGCAATGCCGACAACGGCTATGAGAACGTATGAAGCCTTCACGCAAGTAGGGCAAAATAAAGATTTAAGAAGGTTTTGCAACATTTGACTATGGATTCAAAACTCGTCGAGGTTATCGTTAATTCGAAGTACCTCGTAGCCCTGACTGGAGCAGGAGTTTCGGCTGAGAGTGGAATACCAACCTTCCGCGGAAAGGATGGTCTCTGGAACAGATACAGGCCAGAAGAGCTGGCAAATCCTCAGGCTTTTGCTGCAGATCCTGAGAAAGTGTGGAAGTGGTATGCGTGGAGGATGGAGAAGGTTTTCAATGCAGAGCCAAACAAAGCCCATTTAGCTTTAGCTGAACTTGAGCGAATTGGGATTCTGAAGTGTCTAATCACCCAGAACGTCGACGACCTGCATGAGAGGGCAGGGAGCACAAATGTCCTGCATCTGCACGGCAGTTTGAGGGTGGTGAAGTGCACAAACTGCAGCAATGCCCTCGAAGTTAGCAATCCTCCTCAAATACCTCCCCTGCCAACATGCGAGAAGTGCGGTTCTTTACTGAGGCCCGGAGTCGTTTGGTTTGGTGAAATGCTGCCTCCAGACGTGCTCGAAAGGGCAATGAGAGAGGTTGAGAAGAGTGATGCGATTATCGTTGCTGGCACCTCTGCCGTTGTTCAGCCTGCAGCGTCACTGCCTTTAATCGTAAAGAGGAAAGGGGGAATCGTGATAGAAATCAATCCTGATGAGACACCACTAACTTCTCTGGCAGACTTCAGCATCAGGGGCAAGGCTGGAGAAGTGATGGACGAATTGCTCGCAGAGATCAGGAAAGTTCTCTCTTGAGAAATTCCCTCAACATTATCGTTGCATAGCACCCCCCCGGCAGGTAGAAAGTGAAGCTCTCACCATCAAAAGCAATTTCTGTGTGCTCTATCAGCATGTCCGCAGGCCTGTAGGAGCCGCTGGATGAGAACTCCTTGTGTTCAGTTTTGAAGCTAAC